>JBAWVV010000038.1:0-17627 GCA_037147115.1 Planctomycetia bacterium
GTTCGATTCCTCGTCTGACCAATTTTGCTCGAGCGTCTTCACCACCTCGACGCCGGGCGGGGGGACAATCCCGCGGGGATCTTCCCCGGCCAGCGCGGCCGAACCGACCGCCGCCGCCGCGACCAGCAGACAGGAAGCTGCCAAGGACCTGCGCACCCGGATCGTGATCGTCGCCATCCTGCCGGCTCCGGAAAGGAAAAGAAAAAGAGGGGACGCTCATCATAAGGGCGGAGGATCCCCAGCAAACCGGACGCGGTTTCTGAAAAAGCGTTTTTCCCCTTATTTTTCAGGGGGTATGTCCCGGTGAGGCCCCCGGGGGAAAAAGAATGTCCGGTTTTGGTGACCGCCTACGCCTTAGAGAAAGCAGGTGCGATCGCCCCCGGTGTCGGGTGGGGCCGCAGGTTGCTTTGAGAGCGAGCCTGCCCTCTCATGACACAGCCTGCCGACGTCCGGTCGGGCTTCGTCGGCTCGCAGCCGTGGCTCATGGTGCCGCGGTCGGCTATTCATCGGGAGAGTACGGAATGAAGCGTCTTATCGTCTGTTGTGATGGCACCTGGCAGTCGGTGGAGAATGCCTATCCCACCAACGTGCTCAAGATTGCTCAGGCGATCGAGATCCAGGACCTCGACGATAACCCGCAGGTCGTGTTCTACGACAGCGGCGTCGGGGCGGTGAACGGAATCGGCCGCTACTTTGGCGGGGCTTTCGGTACCGGGATCGACGAGAAGATCCAGGCGGCCTACCGCTTTCTGGCATCCAACTATGACGCCGGCGACAAGATCTATCTGTTCGGTTTCAGCCGTGGGGCCTACACCGTCAGGTCACTGGCGGGGCTGATCTACAAGTGTGGCCTTGTCGAGCGGAAGTACCTCCACAAAACCCCCGAAGCGTACGCGCTCTACCGCCTCCGTCATGAAGCCGGCCACGATGTGGCGCCGGCCAGCGAAGCGCCCACGGCCTTCCGGCGGGCCTACGGCGACCGGAAACCGATCGCGGCGCTGGGATGCTGGGACACCGTCGGATCGCGCGGGATTCCCAATACCGTGCCGTTGATCAGCCGGTGGGTGAACCGGCGGTACGAGTTCTATGACACGACCCTGAATCCGAGCATCGAGCGCGCTTTCCACGCGGTGGCCGTCGACGAGATCCGCACCCCCTACAACGTCACCCGGATGGACAGGCACAGCAAGGCTTCGGAGCATCAGGTGACGCAGGTCTGGTTTCCCGGTGAGCATAGCTGCGTGGGAGGAGGCGTCCGGGAGACGAGGGGGCTGTCCGATGCCACGCTCGACTGGATGATTTCCATGGTCGCCCCCCTCGGCCTGAAAATCGACCGTGAAAAGATCCAGGACGGGCTGACCGAGGATCCGGCAACACCCTTCGACAACCGCCCCAAAAACTTTTACCGATTGTTGGGCACGACCACACGGAAGATCGACGTTGCCCATGACCGGCTCTCGAAGGCCGTCCGCGAACGGCGGCGCACCTGCCCGGACTACGCTCCCCCCAGCCTCGCCGGGATCGATCTCGCCCACGAGGCGGACCACATCGTCTGACGACGCCGCCCGGTGCTGTTGACGCCCGGTGCCGTTTTTTTTTGGCTCGTCATCCCTCTGAGGAAACCGTCTATTCGGATCGGTCGATGGGTTTCGCCGAGGAGAGGGAGCCAGTACGCTGCGCCCTGCTAACACCCGCACGGAGGATCGCCATCGATGGATCTCGCCACCGTCATCCGTTATGCCCAGATCGTGGAGCAGGCCTACGGCGTCCCCCCGTCGTCGCTCGACAATGCCGCCGGGACGGCCCTCACCGTGGCGTGGGGCACCTCGCCTGCGGTCGAGTACGCGGTGATCACGACGATCTACGCCAACGATCTGGCCACCGACATCCGTCCCGAACGTGGCAAGCAGCGCGTCTCGATCGGGATGGTGCTGCAGGACACCGCCAGCGGGGAGGCCGTGATCGCCATCCGCGGCACGGAGGGGATCTACGAGTGGCTCCAGGACGCGGCGTTTCTCTACGTGCCGTGTCCGATTCGTGGCAGTGCCGGCTTGACCGACGACGGCTTCACGGCGATGTACAAATCGGTCACGATTCTTCCCGATCCGGGGTCGCCGCTCCTCGTCACGGCGCTCTCGACGCTCCCCTGGAGGGTGCCGGTGACGTCGGTGACGGTCTGCGGGCACAGTCTTGGCGGCGCCCTCGCCACGCTCACCGCCTTCGACGTCGCTGCTCTCGCCACGCTCCCCAAGCCGCGATCGTTCACCTATGCCAGCCCACGCACCGGGGATGCCACGTTTGCGGCGGCCTACAATCGGCTCGTTCCCACGACCTGCCGGGTCGTCAACCGTCTCGACATCGTGCCGCAGACTCCTCCGGCACCACTCTACGAGCATGTGATCGGCGAGATGGAGATCAATCCGATCGACCTCGGTCCGCCGCCGAAGGTGCTTGTGCGCACCGATCTGACCTGCGAGCACATCCTCACCAGCTACCTCCACATCCTCACCCACAAAGCCGGCGGGCCACTGCTGCCCCTCGAGGCGACGTGCACGCCGCTGGTGTGAACCTTCCCCCATGCCACTCCCCGCGCCGCTTGCATTTGTTTGGAACCAGCTCCGCCGGCTCGTCATCACCCCTTTCGACCCCGAGCCCGGGTTCGACGGCTTTCTCGAGCGCGCCCAGACGGAGTCGAACGACCGTGCCCAAGTCACCGTCGCCGTTCTCTCCGGGCGAGAAGCGGAGCGACTTTTCGGCGTCCCGGTCAACCGGCGCGGCATCCAGCCGGTCTTCGTCCGCGTCGAGAACCACTCTGCCGACGGGCTCCGTCTCCAGGTCGTGAGCCTCGATCCCTCTTACTTCACGCCGTTGGAGGCGGCGAGCTTGTGCCACTTCTCGATCGTCAAACGGCTGTCCACGTTCGGGATCATCGGTTGGCTGTTCGTCCCGATGGTCCTGTTCCTCGTCCCCTTGAAGCTCCTCACCGCCTGGCTCAACAACGCCCGGATGGACGGAGTCTTCCAGGCCCGCGGATTCCGCCTCACCCCCATCGAACCGGGCGCCCGCGCCGAGGGCTTCGTGTTCACGACGCTCGACGCCGGCACGAAGGCGGTCCATGTCCGCCTCGCGGCCCTGGCCGGGATCCGCCAATCGCTCGCCGTCGACCTCACCGCCGTCGTCGCCGCGGGTCCGACGCGCACCGCGCTGTCGACGAGCGCCCTGGTCGTCGACTTCCACTTCACCGTCCCCGTCCCGGGGATCGCAGCCGATTACCTCCACCTCGACTTCGACAAGCTCGTGCCGCCGGCGAGCGTCGTTGCCTGTGCGCCGACCGAGCTCGTCCGCCGGCTCGAGGCTCTGCCCCCGGCGACGACCAATGCCGCCGGCACGAAGCGGGGCGATCCGGTCAACCTCGTCGTCATCGGCACCTTCGACACCCTCCTGGCTGCCTTCGCCGCCCGCTGGGACGACAGCGAGACGATCTCGCTTGCCACCTGCTGGAAGACGGTAAAGGCCTTCCTCCTCGGCGTGAACTACCGCTACTCGCCGGTCAGCTCGCTTCATCTCTTCTCCCGCAGCCAGGACATCGCCCTGCAGAGAGCCAGGCACACGATCAACGAGCGCCTCCATCTCCGGCTGTGGCTGACGGAGATGGCCTTCGACGGCCGGCCGGTGTGGGCGGGGCAGGTGAGCCGAGACATCGGCGTGCGCTGGACGACGAAAGCCTGGAATCTGACCACCCACCGCATCGATCCCGATGTCGACGAGGCCCGCGACTACTGCGTGGAGGATCTCACCCAAGCCCAGCGGGTCGAGGCGGCCGGGTATGTCGGTGGGGTCGGCGCCTGCACGCCCCAGGCGCCCAAGCACAACCTCACCGGCGATCGCTACCACACCGACGGCCGCCGGATCGTCATCCTTCTCTCCCCGACGAGGCTCCCCGCGCCGGTTTGATCCGACCCACCAGCCCTCACACCACCGGCGCGCCGGGGAGGACATCGAGCCAGTCGGTCAGATGCTTGCGGGCGAGATTCTCCGATCGGAGCGTGTCGCCGGAGCGGATCGTCTCGAACATCGCTGCATGTGCGGCGACGGTCGTGTCGCGGAGCTGGTGGCAGAGGGCATCGACGCGCGACTGCATCTGGGCCAGCCACAGATCGACCTGGTGCTCGACGACGTTCCAGCAGAGGTGGAGGCGCCGGCTCCCCGAGGCACGGACCACGGCGGAATGGAAGGCCGTGTCGAGCCGGGCCAGCTCCGTTGGTGTCTGCGCGGCGCGCATCGCGTCGAGGTTGCGCTCGAGATCGACAAACGCCAGCGGATCGGCACGGCGGGCTGCGAGGCCGGCGGCACGCGGCTCCAACGCGATCCGGATCCCGAGGATGTCGACGAGATCGTCGTGTGTCAGGCTCGGCACGCGCGACCGGCCACGCTCGTCAAACTCCACCATCCCGCGCGCCTCGAGCTCGATCAGCGCCTCGCGCACCGGTGCCCGGCTGACTCCCAGCCGCTTGGCGAGCATCGGCTCCGACAGCACGGCGCCGGCAGGAAAGTCGCCGGCAACAATCGCCCGCGACAGCTGTGCACTGATGTCATGGGCCAGATTGACACGGCGGAGAGGCGTGAGCGGCATGAAATACCCCCGTGGCACGAGACCAGCTTCGAGGTTGAAAATAGCACCCCGCCGCGGTATTGTCGACAGTCGACCGTAGGGGGTGTTTTTGGCTTGCCATCCGCTCTGGCTGTCGACGATTCACTGGCTGTCGATGGTGCGCTGGCTGTCGATAATTCCATGGGGGATTCTCGGGATCGATGCCTCGTGACGAGGGTTTTCCATGCCCACCGATAGAACCTGCTGCCGGGTGAGCGCGAGAGTGATCGCCGCGATCAGCCTCGCGGCGGCGATGCTCCCGGCGCCCGAGATCCGCGCTATCGACTCGGCCGACTTCAGCCACTTTGAAGCGAAGGTCCGGCCGCTCCTGGTCGCCCATTGCCTCCAGTGTCACGCCGGCGCGAAGACCAGTGGCGGCCTCGCGCTCGATTCGCTCGAGGGGTGGCAGAAGGGGGGGGATTCGGGCCCAGCGATCCTTCCCGGTGACCCCGAGGCGTCGCTGCTGCTCAAGGCGATTCGGAGTGTCGAGGGCGTTTCACCGATGCCCCCCGAGGAGGACCACAACGGCGCGCCCCTCCAAAGGCTCTCCGCCAACGAGATTGCCGTGCTCGTGGAATGGGTCAGGTCGGGCGCGCCCGATCCGCGCTCTGTCGGCGCGAAGATCGGTGGCATGAGCCGAGAGGAAGCGCAGGGCTGGTGGGCCTTTCAACTCCTCGAGCCGGTGGCCGTGCCGGCTGGTGCCGATAGCCCTGCCATCCATAATTCCATCGACCGCTTCCTCCAGGCGCGGCTCGATGCCGCCGGCATCGCTCCGGCCGCCGCGGCCGATCGGCGCACGCTCCTTCGCCGCGCCACCTACGATCTCACCGGTCTCCCTCCCGCGCCCGAGGAGGTCGATGCCTTCCTCGCTGATCCGGCGCCCGATCGAGAGGCCTTCCGCACGGTCGTCGATCGATTGCTCGAGAGCCCGCAGTACGGCGTGCAATGGGGCCGCCACTGGCTCGATGTCGTCCGCTACGCCGACACCGCCGGCGAGAACACCGATCGCCCTCTCCCTCATGCCTGGCGCTACCGCAATTGGGTTTACGACGCCTTCAATCGCGATCTCCCCTGGAGCGAGCTCCTCCGCCTCCAGATCGCCGGTGACATTCTGCGGGCGGGGGCCGACGATGCAGCGCGCCGCGAGGGGCTGATTGCCACCGGCTACCTCGCCATCGCGCGGCGCTTCGGCCACGACATTGACAAGGACGTGCATCTGATGCACGAGGACCTGATCGACAATCTCGGCAAGAACCTCCTCGGGCTCACGACCGGCTGCGCCCGCTGCCACGACCACAAATACGATCCGGTTTCCGCGGAGGATTACTACGCCCTCTACGGGATCCTCGATGGATCGAAGTTTCCCTTCCCAGGATGTGAGGCAAAGGGACAGCCGCGCGACATGGTGCCGCTCCTCTCGCCGGCCGAGGCCGAGGCAGCGCTCGCTCCCTGGAAAGCGGCCGTCGCCGCCCGTGATGCAGTCGTAGCGGCCCGAAGTGCGGCGGGGCAGCGAGCGCAGCTCAAGGCCTGGCTGGCCGATCAGACCAGCGCTTTCCAAGCCGCCAATGTCGGCGAAGGGGCCTCGGTGCCGGTCGCCGCGGAAGGGGGAGCGGCGCATGGCGTCGAGCTGAAGAAGGGGGAGGCGATCCAGCTCGCCGTCAGCCCCAACGGCAACCATGGCGCCGACACGACACTTGTCGATCTCCGCATCGAGTGTGCGGCGTCGACGGAAGCCGCGCTCGTTGGCCGGTGTTGGACGACGGCCGATCTCGCCGCCGGGGCGCTTCCGGCCAATCCCCTCATCGACGACTCGGGCGCGGCCTGGTGTTTCCTCGAGCCGGGGGCCGCCGAGGGGCCGGCCTTTCTCGCGCAGAGGAAGGAGGGGGTCGAAGGGAAACCGGAGCTGGTCAGCTGGGTGCGGGGTGAATTGCCCAGCGCGTTTGCCAACACGTCCCCGAATCCCGTCAAGGCCTGGACCGATCTCCTTGGCCACACCTTTTACGTCCACCCCGCTCAGGATCGTCCTGTCGCCGTCGCCTGGATCTGCCCGGCCGACGGCCGGTATCTCGTCAGCGGTGCCGTGGCCGACGGCCATCCGGCCGCGCTCGACGGCGTGTCGTTCACGCTCGCCACGGTCGCGGGCGTCGACTACGGACCGGGGCTGGTCACCCTGGGGAAGCTCGAGGCCGAGCCGCTCCCGGAGTTGCCACCACAGCCGGCGCTCCCGGTGGCCTATGCGGTTGTCGAGGGGGAGCCCCACGATGCTCCCCTCCACCAACGGGGCGATCCGGAGAAGCCCGGCGCCGCGGTGCCCAGGCGCTGGCTCGACATCCTCGGCGGCGAGCCGGTGGCGGCCGACGGCGGGAGCGGCCGGCGGCAACTGGCCGACTGGATCGCCGGCAGCCCGCTCGCCACGCGCGTGATCGCCAACCGTCTGTGGCAGTGGCATTTCGGCGCCGGGATCGTGCGGACGCCAAACGACTTCGGCTCGCGCGGTGAGGCGCCGACCCACCCGGAGCTCCTCGAATGGCTCGCGGCTCGCTTTGCGGCCGATGGTGGCAGCCTCAAGGCCTTCCACCGCCTCGTCATGGATTCGGCCGCCTACCAGCGCTCGGGCGCGGCTCCGGGGGGGGCTGCAGCGATCGAGCGCGATCCCGATAACAAACTCCTTGGGCGCTGGGTTCCCCGCCGGCTTTCGGCCGAGGAGATCCGCGACAGCCTCCTCGTCGCCGCCGGCACGCTCGATCCGACGCCAGCCGAAGGGCATCCTTTCCCCCCGGAGGCCACCTGGGGCTTCTCGCAGCATGCCCCGTTCGTGGCCGTCTACGATAGCCCGCGCCGCAGTGGCTATCTGATGGTGCAGCGGCAGCGCCGCCATCCGTTCCTGGCCCTCTTCGACGGCGCTGATCCAAACGCCAGCACGCCGCAGCGGCAGACGACGACGATGCCGACGCAGGCGCTCTACTTCCTCAACGATCCCTTCTTCCATGCCCAAGCAGCGAAGGTGGTGGAGCGCGTGGGGACGGAAGGTGAGGCTGCCGCGGGCATCAGTCGGCTTTACCGTCTCCTCTTCCAGCGCGACCCGCTTCCTGCCGAAGTCGACCGGGCCCGGAACCTCCTCGCGGCGTATCCAGGCGGCGCGGGGGAGGCGTGGGGCGCCCTGGCCCGGGTCCTGATGGCGAGCAATGAGTTTCTCTATCTCGACTGATTCCCCCGGCGTCACCCGTTTCCCGTCGTTCCCTTTCCCAAGGCCTCCCATGAACCGGCGCCATCTGCTCCGCTCCGCCGTGGCCGGTTCGCTCCTGTTCGACGGCGTTGTCGCCGATCTCCTCCGCGCCGACGGCGGCGCAGCGGTGAGCGATCCGCTTGAGCCCCGGCTTCCCGCGGGCTTTGCGAAGGCGAAGCAGGTGATCTTCCTGTTCATGACCGGCGGCGTGTCGCATGTCGACACCTTCGACCCCAAGCCGGCGCTCGCGCGCGATCATGGCAAGGAAATCAAGGCCGACCATCCCGAGATCAAGAATCGCCCCGGCTACGAGCGGATCTTTCTGAAGCGGCCGCAGTGGGAGTTTGCCCCGCACGGCACCTGCGGCACCGAGGTGAGCACGCTCTTCCCCCATGTGGCCGAGCATGTTGACGACATCGCGATGATCCGCTCGATGCACACTTCTCACTCCAACCACTACAACGCCACGCTCGGGATGCACACCGGGTCGTTCGCCTTCTCCCGGCCGAGCATCGGCTCGTGGGTCAGCTACGGCCTGGGGACGTTCAACCGCAACCTGCCGTCGTTTGTCGTCATCGCCCCACAGCAGACCTACGCCGGCACGCAGGTGTACGCCAGCGACTTCCTCCCCGGCGCCCATCAGGGGACGCTCGTCGTCCCCGGAGCCGAGCCGGTCGCCAATGTCGCCCCGCGGATCCCGGCCGACCGGCAACGGATGGAGCTCGAGGCGCTGCGGGCCGCAAACGTCGAACATCTCGCCAGCCGCCCCGGCACCGCCGAGCTGGCGACGCGCCTGCGCTCCTTCGAGACCGCCTTCGGGATGCAGATGGCGGTGCCCGAGGCGTTTGATTTCTCAGGGGAGACGGCCGGCACGCTCGCCTCCTACGGCCTCCAGCCGGGGCAGACGACCGGCTTCGGCTGGCAGTGCCTTGCGGCCCGTCGGCTCGTCGAGCGCGGTGTGCGCTTCGTGGAGCTGATCGACACCGGGTCGAGCAACAACTGGGATGCCCACGGCGACATGATGTCGCACGTGGGGCTCGCAAAGAATGTCGATCAGCCAATCGGCGCGCTCTTGAGTGATCTCAAGGCGCGCGGGATGCTCGACGAGACGCTCGTCGTCTGGACGACCGAGTTCGGCCGCACCCCCTTCAACAACACCGCCGATGCCCCAGGGCGCGAGCACCATCCCTGGGCGTTCACGTCGTGGCTGGCCGGCGGTGGCGCGAAGGGGGGGATCGTCCACGGCGAGACCGACGAATACGGCTTGCGGTCGATCGTGAAGCCGGTCCACACCCACGACTTCCACGCCACGATCCTCCATCTCATGGGTTTTGATCACGAGCGGCTCACCTACCGCCATGCCGGCCGCGACTACCGGCTCACCGACGTCCATGGCACCGTTGTCCATGATGTCGTCGCCTGAGCGGGTCGTGCCATACTTCCGCCCTCCACCTCCAAGGACGTTCCGATGATCCGCCGCGTCTCTCGCCCCCTGTTGTTTGTCCTGTTGGCAGCGATGCTTGGCCTGGCCGCATCGGCCGCGGTGGCTGACGGCTTCCGTGACAACGTCCGTCCGTTCGTCACCCGCTATTGCATCGACTGTCATTCGACCGCCGACAAGACGGCCGATATTGATCTGGAGCGGTTTGCAAGCGCTGCCGATATGGCAGCGGATCCCGCCCCCTGGCAGCTTGTCGCCGACCAGCTGCGATCCGGGGCGATGCCGCCGCACGACGCACCGCAGCCTGGCGAAGAGGAACTGGCGGCCGTGCGGGGTGCGCTGCGTGGCGAACTGCTCGCGATCGCGGCGCGGACGGTGGGTGATCCTGGGCCGGTCGTGCTGCGCAGGCTCTCGAACGCCGAATACACCGCCAGCCTCCGCGATCTCACGGGCGTGGCGACGCTCGATCCCGGCAAGGAGTTTCCGGTCGACGGTGCCGCGGGGGAGGGCTTCACGAACGTCGGTCAGGCGCTGGTGATGTCGCCGGAGATGGTCGATAAATATCTCGACGCGGCGAAGGAGATCGCCGCCCATGCGGTCCTCACGCCCGACGGTATCCGCTTCAGCCCATCGACGACGAAGCGCGACTGGACGGAGGAGGCGCTGGCCGGCATCCGCGACATCTACGCGCGCAACACCGTGAACAGCGGCGCCACGAGCGTCAACCTCCAAGGAATCGCCTTCGACACCAATGCCGGCGGCCGGCCGCCGCTGGTGAAGTGCTTGGCCGCGGCGCTCGCCGAACGAGACGGCTTGTTGGCGGGCACGGTCACACTTGAGGAAGCAGCCGCGAAGCATGGCGTGAGCCCGAAGTATCTCGCGGCGCTCGTCGGAGCGCTTGTTGATCCCACCCCCTCCCTGCCGCTCGACGCGGTCCGGGCCGCGTGGCGGAAAGGGGGGCCGGGGGATGCCGATCGTCTCGCGGGGATGATCGAGCCATGGCAGACGGCGCTCTGGACCTTCAACACGATCGGCCACATCGGCAAGCGCGATGGGCCGAAAGCTTGGCAGACGCCCGTCACGCCGCTGGCCGAGCGGCGCGAGATCCGCGTCAAGCTGCCGAAGGGGAGCGTCGAGGGATCGATCCCGGTGTGGTTTGCCGCTGGTGATGCCGGTGACGGTAGCGCCGGTGACGTGGCGATCTTCGAGGCGCCGCGGATCGTCGCCCCGGGGCGTCCTGATCTCCTCTTGGCCGATCTGCGCGGCCTCGTGGCCGCTCTGGCGGCGCGGCGCACGATGTTCGTCGACGCCACCGCCGAGGTCCTCGCGCTTGTGGCCGGGATCGAAGGCGCTGCCGCCGACGGGGCCCTCGACGACACCCATCTCGATGCCCTCGTCGCCCGGCAGGGGATCGACCGGGCGATCCTCTCTTCCTGGCTTGCCTACCTCGGGATGGGGCAGGGGGGCGTGAAGCTCGAGGGGCGGATCGAGGGACGGATGGAAGCGCATCCCGACTATCCTTTTGTGAAGGGGTGGAGCGCTGCTGATGCCCTCTCAGTGATCGCCAATCCGTCGGATGAGACGGTGAAGGTGCCGGGGACGATGAAGCCCCACAGCCTCGCCGTCCATCCCTCGCCGACGCTTCGCGCCATCCTCGCCTGGAGGAGTCCGGTGGCGGCCACGGTGGCGATCGACGCGGCCGTGCAGCATGCCCACACCGCCTGTGGCAACGGCGTCACCTGGGTGGTGGAAGTGCGGCGCGGCGGCGCGGGCGTGCGTCTCGCCGCGGGGAAGAGCCAAGGCGATAGTGTCATTACCGTCGGCCCGTTTCCCGACATCGTCGTCAAGCCGGGGGATGTCGTTCTCCTTTCGATCGGCCCGGGGGGACGCGACCACTCCTGCGACTTGACCGCCGTCGATCTCACGATCCGGGAGTCGGGGGGGGAAGCACGCACCTGGAACCTCACCCACGATGTCGTTCCCGACCTCCTCGCAGGTAATCCACACGCCGATGCGCTCGGCCATCCGGGCGTCTGGCACTTCGTCAGCGAGCCCGATACCGACGAGACGGCGCTGGCCGTGATCCCGCGCGGATCGCTCCTCGACCGATGGCGCTCGGCCGGCGACACCGTCGCCCGCCACGCCTTGGCTGAAGGAGTGGAGAAGCTCTTGCGGGATGGCCCCGGGGATCTCCCGGCCGACGCCCCCGACCGGCTCCTCCATGGTCATCTCACGAGCCTTACCGGGCCGCTCCTCTCTGCGGCCCGGGCCGAAACCCTTGCTGTCGCAAACGTGGCCGCGGAGGTGACCGCCGCGGTGGCGGCGATCAGCCCCGACCCGGCCCTGTTCGGTGTCCGCCCCGATACAAAAGTGATCGATCGGACGGCGCTGTCGCTTGCCGCGCCGAAGATCGTTCGCGTCGAGCTGCCGGCGGAGCTTGTCGCCGGGGCGGAGCTCGTCACCACCGCCACGGTGGCCGAGGTGGCCGGTGCGGGGGGCTCGATCCAGGCACAGATCCTTCTCGAGGCCCCGGCCGCGCTCGTGGTGGCACCGGGCGCGGCGGCGGTAGCCCGCGGGGGGCTGTGGTCGGACGGTGCCGGTCCGCCGGCCTCGTCGAATCCGATCCTCGTCCGCGATGCGTTGCGGCGGCAGGCGCTCGAGGAGCAGTTCGCGCGTTTCCGCGAGACATTCCCGGCGGCGCTGTGCTACACGAAGATCGTCCCGGTCGACGAGGTGGTGACGCTCACGCTCTATCATCGCGAGGATGATCAGCTCCAGCGCCTCGTTCTCTCCGAAGAAGAATCGGCCAGGCTCGACGGCCTGTGGCACGAGCTCCACTTTGTCAGCGGCGACGCGCTGCAGCTTGTCGATGCCTACGAGCAGCTCTGGCAGTACGCCACACAGGATGCCGATCCGAGTGCCTTCGAGGGGCTCCGGCAGCCGATCCTCGACCGAGCCGCCGAGTACCGGGCGGAGCTTGTTGCCACCGAGCCGGTCCACGTCGAGGCCGTGCTGGGGATCGCGCGGCGGGCGTGGCGGAGGCCGCTTGCCGATTCTGACGTGGAGGGGCTCCGTTCCCTCTACGCGAAGCTCCGCAGCGAGGAGATTCCCCACGACGACGCGATCCGCGTCCTCCTCGCCCGGGTGTTCGTAGCGCCGGCCTTCCTCTATCACCTCGAGCATGCGCCGCCGGGGGAGGCTTCCAGGCCGGTCAGCGATCACGAGCTCGCGGCACGGCTCGCTTTCTTTCTCTGGTCGAGCCTCCCCGATACGGAGCTTTCGGCCCTGGCCGATGCCCACGAGCTCCACGAGCCGGCAGTCCTCGCCCAACAGGTGACGCGGATGCTTGGCGACCCGAAGATCGACAGGCTGGCGCTGGAGTTCGGCTGTCAGTGGCTCCACATCGCCGACTTCGACACGCTCGACGAAAAGAGCCCCACGCACTTCCCGGAGTTCGCGGGATTGCGGCAGGCGATGCATGGCGAGGCAGTGCGCTTCTTTGCCGACTTCTTTCGGGAAAACCGGCCGGTGTCGCATCTCCTCGACGCCGACCACACGTTCGCCGATCCGCTTTTGGCGGCGTTTTACGGCGCCGCTTTGGCTCCGGCCGAGGGGGCACCGCCGGGGGAATCTCAGCGGCTCGACGGCATGAAGGCCCGGGGGCGCGGGGGGATCCTCGGGCTTGCGGCGGTGCTCGCCAAGCAGAGCGGCGCCTCGCGCACCAGCCCCATCCTTCGCGGCGCGTGGCTCTCCGAGACGGTGCTGGGGCGCAAGCTCCCCAAGCCCCCCAAGGGGATTCCGATTCTCCCCGAGGTGCCGCCTGAGGGGCTCACCGAACGGAAGCTCACGGAACTCCATTCAACACAAGCTGCTTGTGCCGGCTGCCATCGCACGATCGATCCCTATGGCTTCGCCCTCGAGGGCTTCGATGCCATCGGCCGGGCCCGCACGCAGGACTCTGCCGGGTTGGTGGTCGATTCCAGCGCGATGCTTCCCGCCCGGGCGGCGGACGGCCCCGCCACGGCGGTCAACGGGCTTGCCGGCCTCCGCGATCATCTTGTCGATCATCATTGCGATGAGCTCGTCCGGCAATTCTCCAAGAAGCTCCTCGGCTATGCCCTCGGCCGCAGTGTCCAGCTTTCCGACGAGCCGCTCCTCGAAGCGCTCGAGGAGGCAGCGGGCGACGGTGTCGCCACGATGGTGGAGGTGATCGTGGCCAGCCCGCAGTTCCGGGAGATCCGGGGGCGGGATATGCTGGTCTCGGGGGTTTCACCGTAGCCGTCGGTGTCGGACAACGGTTTTTTCAGAGTCTTGCGATCCAGATATGGCGTTCTTTTCCAGGCATGAAACGAGGTCCACGATGAATCCGCTCCCTTCCCGCCGCGACTGGCTCGCCCGCCGTACGTTTCTCCGCGGCCTCGGTGTCTCGATGGCGCTGCCGTGGATGGAGTCGCGGAACGTGTGGGCGGGCGACGTCGCCCCCGCCGCGGACACCAGCTCCGCGGAAGCGACTGCTCCGACGCGGCTGGCGGTGCTCTTCTCCGGTAACGGCTTTCATGCCAAGGAGTGGTGGGCGAAGGGGGAGGGAGAGGCGATGGAGCTCGGCGCTGTACTCGCGCCGCTCCATGACTTCCGCACGCGTCTCAATTTCATCAAGGGGCTCTACAACGCCGAGGCCCTCAAGGGAAACATCCACTCCTCGCAGACCGGCAACATCCTCTCCGGGGCGCCCCTTGCCAGTGGTGGCGAGATCCGCTCCGGCACGAGCGTCGATCAGTTCGTCGCCCAGCGACACGGCCGCTCGACGAAGGTGCCGAGCCTCGTCCTCGGCTGCGAGAAGAGCAACGCGAGCGTCCACAAGAACTACTCGATGCTCTACAGCTCCCACATCTCCTGGACGTCGCCGACGTCACCGACGCCGCTGGAGATCTATCCCGCCCTCGCCTTCGACCGGCTCTTCAAGGACGAGTCGACGCGCGAAGATGTGAGCGTTCTCGATGCGGTCCGGGAGGATGCTGAGGACTTCCGCCGCACCGTCAGCCGCAGCGACCAGCGGAAGCTCGATGAATACTTGGAGAGCGTCCGCGACGTCGAGCGGCGGATCGAGTCGGCGGGGAAGCGCGGCGAGCTCCAAGGCTGGAAGCCGGTGCTGGCCGGGCCCGACATGCCGCGGCCGGCCGATGGTGTCCCGCAGGACATCGCCGACCACATGCGGCTGATGAGCGACATCCTCGTGCTGGCCTTCATGACCGACGCGACGCGCGTCTGCACGCTCAAGCTCAACAACGACCACTCGTCGCTGCGGTTCCCGAATCTCGGCGTCGACTACATGATCCACCACCTTCTCTCCCACTCCGACACCCCCGACTGGCTGAAAGTGAACCAGTTTTTCATTGGGCAACTGGCGCACATCTGCCGGCGGCTCGACTCGGTGCAGGAGGGGGAACGGACGGCGCTCGACAACACCGCCATCCTCTACTGCTCGAGCATGATGAGTGGCCACCACGATGCCTCCCAGCTCCCGGTCGTACTCGTCGGCGGTGGCGGCGGGAAGATCGGCGGCGGCCGGGTGCTCGACTACTCGGGCCAGGAGCAGCGGCAGATGTGCCGGCTTTACATGTCGCTCCTCGACGTCTGCGGAACCCCGGTCGACTCGTTTGGCGACGCCACGGCGAAGCTGGCGGAGATCTGACACACGCGGGGTGGTCGATCGCTTTCCTGAGACGCGGCGGCCCGGAGCCTGTCGGAGGTGTAAACTCCTTCTGGGCGAGGCAGCCGCGCGAGGAGGGGAGTCTGATGCAACGGAGAGTTCCCGCGGGGATTCGCGTGTCGTCGTGCGGCGGAGCGATCGTCGTTCTTGCCGTCATGATGGGCCTGGCGGCGCTGGCCCAAGCCCAGCCTGCCGAGCGGGGAAAAAACGCGAAGGCCCCCCCTCAAGGCGTCACGGACCTGATCTCGGTCGCTGGTGGCGGAGAGATCCGCGGCGCGGTCGTGAAGCGCTTTCCCGACGGCTCCCTCGATGTGGCGGTGCAGCGCGATTGGCTCGAGACGAGTGCCCCCGAGGTAGCCGAAGTGCTCGGCGTTGCGGAGCGCCGGCAGACGAAGGCTGTCATGGAGGCGCTCGCGAAGCGCCTCGCGGCGGCGATCGCCGCTCTCCCGGAGAGCCGGACGCGCACCCTCGGGCTCCTGCGCCGCGAGGCCGATCGGGTCGACGGCTGGCTCGCGGCCGCCGAACAGGCCGGTGATCGTGACGCCGCTCAGCAGAGCGGGGACGAGGGGGGAGGGGATCGACCGATCCGACCACGGGCGGCAAGGCGGGGCGAAACGCAATTTACCCTCCTGCGGATCGCACCGAAGCAGGTGAAGAGGGTGCAGCCGAGCGGGCAGAATGCGCAGCGCATTGCCCGTTGGGCCTGGAGCGAGCGCCTCGAGGATGTCGAGGGGCGCTCGGCCGCCGATCTGACGAAGGAATTGAAGGGGCGGGGGATCGATCCGCTCTCCCCTCCGCCGGGGCTCGGCGACCGCCTTCCTCCCCTGCCGCAGGATGATCGGGAGTGGGCGGCGCGGATGGCGCTCGTGGAAGACGCGCTTGGCGATGCGGTCGCCTTTCAAGGTTTTGGCGACACGGTGGTGAAGGCCGGGGAGGCCGAGGGGGGGCTCGCGGGGCTCCTCCCGCAGTTGGGGCAGTTGCTTGGCGGTGGCAAAGGAGCCCTCGGTGGCCTGGGCCTCGACGAGATTCTCGGCGGGCTCAAAGGCAGTGGGCTCCCGGGGGTGCCGGCGATTCCCCCTGCAACGCCAGGCAACGCCAATCCTGCCGCCAGACCGGCTGAAAAATGGCTGGCATCGGCTCGGGCCCAGGCGGCCGACGCGGGGCATTACCGGGCGACACGCGTCAACGTCGACGCGGCCAAGGGCCGGGCGGAGGTGGAATCGGTGTTCGAGGTCCGCATGGCCGATGGCTCGTGGGAGACGATCTGGCGCGAGGTCCGCGCCGCCGATGCGGCGCGGGCCAACGAAGCGGCCGTGGAGCGGATTACGGCCGACGAGCGGATCAGTGGCCTCCTCCAGACGATCCGTGGCATCGGGCTGGTCGATGAGGCGAGCATCATGCAGGCGATCCGCGTCGGTGCGGCGACGTCGACTGCGCAAGGGGAGATCGACACCGCCTTCAACGACTACCGCAGCCGTCACATCCAGCGCCTCGACGGCCCGCCGCTGCGCTGGGATGGGCGGTAGATCTTTGATGCCGTCTGGAAGCGGATGAGCGTCGTCGTGCAGGGGATGGATGGTGGCCTGTGGCTCGCCACGAAGGGCGCGGTCGCTGCCGGCTCACCGCGGCCCTGAGAGCTGGTGCTCGAGCCAGTCGTAGGCCTGCCGGCGGATCTCGGGGGGGAAGTCGTGGCCGCACTCAGGGGTGACGACGACGAGCCGCTCGCCGGCCGGAGCGACTCCAGGCTCGCTGTCGAAGAGCCGGTGGACCGGCAGCGCCTCGGCGAAGGCTCGCCGGACGCCCGCCACGGCGAAGTTGTCGTCATCGACCGGTGAGTTTGAAAACAAGCTCCGTGGGGCGAAGCCGGCGATCACCTCGGGGAAGTCGAAGGGGATGCGGCCGGCATCAAGGGCGTAGGTGTCGCGGATCCGTGGCATGTAGCGGTCGCTTGTCCACCCTTTGACGTCGCCAGAGTAATAGTCGGGGAAGGGGGTGAAGCCGCAGCTGCTGACCACGGCCACGAGGCGGTCGTCGAAGGCGGCGGTGAAGATGGCGTTGTGGCCGCCGAGGGAATGGCCGATGACGCCGATCCGCGTACCAATCACCTCGGGGAGGCTCGTGAGCAGATCGACGCCGCGGAGATTGTTCCACACCGCCTTCATGCTGCCGCTTGTGGAGCCGCGGGCGGGTGATTGGAAGTCGTAGGCATATTCGCCGAACGACGGGTAGTCGGGGACAAGGCAGACAAAGCCGCGCTCGGCCAGTTCATGGGCGTAGTGGAGATTGGGGAGCCCCCCCAGCCCGGCCGGCTCGTCCTTGCCGATGTGGTTGGTTTGGTGGAGGCAGAGCATGGCCGCGGCTGGAGTGGCGGCCGTGGCCGTGTGGGGAATGAGCAGCCAGGCGGGAACGCGATCGCCGGCCTCGGGGGTGTAGCGGAGCTTGCGGCGGACGTAGCGGTCGGTCCGTTCCTCGGTCGTCACCTCGACCTCGAGCGGCACCCGGCGGTCGGCACCGGGGAGCGGGCCCATGACGAGTTCCATCCGCCGACGGATGTCGGGAATCTCTCGCCGCCATGCCTCTGCCGAAGCGGCCTGCGGCG
>JBAWVV010000039.1:0-17343 GCA_037147115.1 Planctomycetia bacterium
TGAACACGCTGCCGAGCTTCACCGGCGGCGAGAAGAAGCCGCAGTTGCGCAGAAAAAATCCATCGCCATCCAGCCCCCCGGCGTAATCGAGGCGGTGGCCACCGGAGGCCGTGGCATCGCCGGTGAACCTCGCCGTGCTGATCGGGTGCCAGGTGCCCTCGGTGTCGCGCACCCATTGGTTCGCGTAGCGTGCCCGTCGGCCGACGTTGCCGGTGGTGTCGAGGAAGTTCTCGAGGAAGGAATGAAAGCCCGTCAGGTGGCGATCGGTCCGCGGGCGGCGGAACGACGCGATCAACCGCCACGCATCCCCCTCGCCGAACCATGAGGTGTAGGTCGTCGTGTCGTCTCCGGCCGGTTCGACGCGGGTCAGGAAGCGGTAGGTGAGGCCGGCCTTCCAGGGATGGACGAGAAAGCTCTGGCCACCGCTCCCCTCATTGCCGAACTCGCCCGTCCGCACCCCCTCCCCCTTGCGGAGCAGCGCGACGCGATCGGCCTCGGGCACTTTCGTCGGATCGTCGGTCGTGAACGGGCTCCAGACGGAGAACAGCACGCGCCGCTCCGCCGGGCCGTTGACCTGCATGCCGAAGTAACCCTCCCCGAACCCATTGGCCATGAAGAAACTGCCGAGGGCATCCTCCCCCTCGGGGACGGTCACTTCACCGTAGGCGTACTCAATCTCCTTCTCGGCCGGGAGCGAGTAACCAAGGTGCACCGAGGGGCCGCGACGGCCCCAGTAATACATGGCGCCATCGTTGGTGGTGACGGCGGTCACGACGAGCTCGGGCGTCTCCGAGCGGATCCGGAGGACAGGAGCGCTGGCGAAGGCCCCACCCTCGCGGCGCACCCCCCGGATCTCGGCCTTGATGTAGCCCGGGCCAACGAGGGGAAAGGTCCCGAACGGGGCGGTTCCGCGATCGTTGCCGGAGAGTTCGGCGGTGACGGCGGTATCGCCGAGCGTCAGTTCCACTTCGGCCCGGCCGCCGGTTTCCGCCGAGACCAGCTCCACCGTGGCGTCGGCCGATCGATCGATGTGGAACCAGACGCTCCAGGTCGTCTCCGGATCGTGCCAGCGGACCTCCGCTCCACCGCGCTCGAGCCCGTCATTCGAGCCGGGCTTCGACGCCACTTCGTAGGCGTTCCCCCCGAACGGGACCGTCCATTCCGCGCCGTCGGCCGCCCGCGGATCGCCCCCCTGACCGAGGAGCGGCGCGAAGATACACAGCCAGGCGACGATCAGCCATCGACCGGCATAACGGCTCCGCAGACCGCACCGGCGTGTCCGGGCATGACGATCCAGGGGCCTCTCCAAGGGGCAAACACGCTCCATGTCAGCTTTTTCCATCGGCGGAAGCGAGGAACGACTCCACCCGCTCCTGTCGCGCGGCATCGTCGGTGGTGAGGCGTTCTCGGCCGAGCCCGAGCGCCTTGGCCTGCGCCAATGAATCGCTGGCGGCTTTGAGGTCGGTGAGCTCGGTCTGGATCGCGGCGAGATGGAGGAGCTTGAGCGCGGAGGGGGAGAGAACAGCGTCGTTCATGTCCTCGAGGGCGAGGATCGTCTGTCCCTTGGCGAGGCGGATGAGCGCCCGGGTGTCGAGGATGTCGGGGAGCGGGCCAAGCTCGCGGATCGCCCGCTCGACGAGCTCGAGTGCCTCGTCGGCCGTCTCCGGGCGGGCGAGCATCCAGGCGAGGTTGGCCGCCACGATCCCGGCCTGGACATCCCCCAGGCCCTCGGTGGCGAGGAGCTGGCGGTAGTCCTGCTCCGCCTCGGCGATTCGGCCGAGGGATTCCTTGGCGATTGCGGCCTGGAGCCCGATCTCGGGGGAGCCGGGATTCTCGCGCCGGATCGCCTCGATCGAGCCGGCGACGAGGTCGTCGATCGCCGGATCGCATGCCGTCTCGGCGTGCCGCAGGATCACCGCCAAGGCGTCGAGGTACATCGCCGGCGACACCTTGCCGCGGATCGTCTCCAGCAACGCCACCGCCTCCGGGGTGCGGTGTTGGCGTCCGAGCGACATGGCCCGCATCGCGACCCCCTCCGGCGACATCGAGGCATAGCGCTCGAGCATTCCGTCGGCGGCTTCGGGGAAACCGAGGTCGGCGGCGACCCGGGCCGCCGAAAGCTGGCGGGGGGCATTCTGCGCAGTCAGGGTCTCATCGTCGAAGAGCTTCGCCACCGCGCGGGCAGCCCGGTCGTGCTCCCCCTCGGCGAGGGCCAGCTTCGCCTCGAGGCGGACCGTTGTCTGGAGGTCGGGGGCCGATTCCTTGAGGCGGCGGAGCCATGAGTTCGCCTCCACGAAGTCGCGATCGTTGGTGAGCAGTTCGACGATCGAGCCGACGACGGCCGTGCTCGTTTCGGTGGAGATTGCGATCGCCTTGAGATCGTCGCGGGCCTTCGTGCGGTTTCCGACCAGCGACTGGATCCGGGCCAGGCTGATCCGTTCGTCGACGGTCAGCGGGCGACGTTTGGCGAGGGTCTCGAACAGGCCCTGGGCCCTGCGCCAACTGGTCGGGTCACTCCTGCCGATCAGGAAGCTGATCGACAGCGCGATGTCCTCGGAGTATTGGAGACCGGTCCCGTCGACGTTTTTCCCGAGGATCTCGAGCGCTTGCTGGAGATCGCCATAGCGCGGGCTGGCGGCCAACTGCGAGGCGAGGACGCGCCTGGCCCAGGCGATTGTCGGGGTTCCCTGGGCCGATTCCAGCCCGATGATCCGCCGCAGCTCCGGGCCGGCCTCAGCGGGGCGATTGCGCCGCAGGAGGAGGTCGACGAGACGTCGGGCGGCGACGAGATCGTCGGGGGCCTTCTCGACCGCCTCCCGGGCAACGCGTTCGGTCGCCTCCGGGGAACCGATCGTTTCGTCAACGACGGCCTCGAATCGTTCGCGGGATGGACCCTCGAGCTTCGAAAGCGCCAGGCCGGCCGTCTCGGTCGCCCGCTCGACCCCTCCGGCGGCAGCCTGCAGCCGGACGAGGGTCAGCCAAGCGTTTGCATCGGTGGGCGCCGCATCGGTCGCCCGGCGGCAGACCGCCTCGGCCTCCTCCGATCGGCCGCAGCTGGCCAGCAACCGGGCGTACCACACCAGCTGCTGCGGATCGCGACAATCATCCGGCGTGAGGGTAGCGCCAATCTGGAGGGCGATATCGGTCCGGCCCGCGGAGCCGAGGACCTGGGCGCGGATCCGGTCGATGGCCGGGCCGCCTGCATCGCCGAGCGACGCGATCACCGGCGCTGCCTCGTCGAGGCGACCGGCTGCCGAGAGGAGGATGGCCAGTCGGCGCCGGGCGAACGGCAGCGTCTCTCCGAGCCCGACCGCGCTGCGGAGGTGACCGATGGCGGCGCTTGGATCCCCCTGGAGCTCGGCGATCGCCGCCAGCATCCGCGGCACCTCCGACCAGCGTGGCCGCTCCTCGCCCGCCTGGACGAGGAGTCCACGGGCCTCTTCCAGAATGGCGCGATCCTCGGGCTTGAGGGCCACGGTCGGGGTCTCCTCGAAGCTCATCTTCTGCCGCTTGGCGCGGATGCCGACGATCCGAGAAACAGCGGTCGCCAGCCGAGCGGAGGCGGTGGTCGGCCCGGAAACACGGACGATCTCGGCGGCCTCGCGGGCGACCTCGTCGACGGCGTCGCGTTCGGCGGCGATTTCGAGCACGACCTGGCGGATCGCGAGGTCCTTTGGTTGCCCCGCGAGGACCTTTTTGGCGAGGCGCTCGGCGTCGGCGACATTCCCCCGGCCGATATGGATCGCGATCAGTTGGCGGGCACAACGATCGGCGGCGGGGCCATTCACCCGCCCCATCCGGGCCTCAAGGTCGGTGAGCCAGCCGGCTGCTTCGGCGGCTGGGGCCGTTGCCGCCAACCGGGCTTCTGCCTCGAGCACTTCAGCGGAGTCACGGAGCGCATCGGCGGCCCCGGCGAGCCTCGCCCGGGCATCGTCGGCCCGGCCGGACGCGACGATGAGAAGGAGGTTTTGGGCAAAGAGCGAGGGATTGTCGGCGTGTTCTGCGATCAGGGTTTCGGAAGCGGCGAGGGCCTCGTCGAGCTTTCCCTGGGCGGCGAGCAGGTCGACCTTCATCCGCTCGATCTCGTTGGGATCGACGTCGGGCTTCGCGGCAATTGTTTCGATGAGCGTCTCGACCTTGTCCCAGTCGCGTTGCGGCTCGTCGCGCGTGACCTGGTCCCGGATGCGGAGTCGCAGCAGCGGCTTCCAGAGCGGCGGGTTGTCGGCCAACGTCCCGGCGGGCAATTGTGCCGCCAATTCCTCGGCGATCTGCAGCGCTTCCCGCCAGCGCGGGGTCTGCTCGAGAGCGATCATCTCGAAGTATCGGGCGCCGGCCGATTCGGGGGCATCGGCGAAGGCCCGCTTGCGGGCATCGTTGGCCTGATCGCGCTGGCCGAGCGCGCCGTAGCAGGTCGCGACAAACGTCTCGACGCGCCGGGTGAGCGCCGCATCGGTCGCGATCTGGGCCCTGACGCGCTCCCAGAGTTGGAGCGCCTCAAGCCAGCGCTGCTCCGACATCGCCACCACCGCCTCGGCCCAGAGGATCGGCACTGCGTCCTTGCCGAGGATCGGCAGCGATTCGGCGATCAGCGGGCGGAGCTCGTCGATCCGCCGAAGATCGGCCAGCCCGATGAGGAGCTCGACCCGATAGATAGGGTTGGCGGGATTCGAAGCGTGGGCGTCGCGGTAGATGGCGATCACGCCGTCCCTGTCCCCTTGCTGGCCAGCCAAGAGGGCCTTCGCGGCGACGATTTGTTCGGAATCGGGGGCATCGTGGAGCGGCCCGGCGAGGAGCTCCTCGACCCGGTCGAAACGCTTCCCGACCATCGCCACCTGAAGCTCGAAGAGGGCCACCTCCTGGTCGTCGGGGGCCAGCGCCCGGGCCTTCTCCACCGCCTTGGTGGCTTCGTCGATCTGCCCATGCCCCATCTGCCAGGCGGCCATGATCTTCCACGTTGCCACGTCGTCGGGCGCCAGTTCGACCATCCGCTCCACGATCCGTGTTGCCGTCTTCGGGTCGCGGCGGTGTCGCTCGAGAATCCCTGCGAGGTTGGAGAAGGCCTCGGGATGGCCGGGGGCCGGCTTGAAGGCGGGGTCGAATTGTTTCGTCCGCTGGTCGAAGCCGGTGAGGGGGGCGAGGACCGCCTCGGCCTCGTCGAACTGCCCGGTGCGCGTAGCCATCGCCGCATAGAGCAGGTCGACGCGAATGGTGTCGTCGTTGGACTCGCGGGCGGTGCGCCGGTCTCGGATCATGGCGAAGTGGTCGCGGGCGGAGTCGGCGTCCCCCGTCCGGGCCAGCAGCGTTGCCAGTTTTTCGCGGAGGTCGTCTTCCTCGGGGTTTCTCCGGACCGTCACTTCGAGGGCCGCGAGCGTCGCGCCGACGGCGCGGGGGTTGGCCTTGCCCGAATCGACCTGGCGGAGGAGGACTTCGGCATACTCGCGCTGCCGCGGGGCGTCTTCAGGCCGGAGGGCGACGTACCGCCCCAGGAGCCTGATCGCCTCTTCGTCGTTCCCCTCGTCGATGTGGCGTTTGGCCTGACGGGCCATGTCCTCGGCGTTGCGCCGCACCTGGAAGCGATGGAGCAGATACGTTGCCGCCACGCCGCCGAAGAGGAGAAGAGCGATACCGATGATGAGCGGCACGTTGACGCGTCGCATGGCGGGGCCTGCTTTAGGCTGGGGAGGAGGGAGAGCCGATGGGACCGGCCGGGGGGAGATCTATTCTAGCGGCTGCGGATGCCCGTGCACCCGTCCGCCGCCCCCCCCCGCCGAACCACAACCCGCGCGGGGCTAGTGATGAGGGACCATCCAGGCCAGCGGGCCGGTCTGGAGCCAGACGAGCAGCCCGACAAGCACCGCCAAGGCGAGGCTATGAGGGAAGACCCGCCGCAGGATCGCCCCCTCCTGGCGATCGATGCCGGTGGCGGTGGCGGCGACAACGATGCTCTGGGCGTCGATCATCTTCCCCATCACGCCACCGGTGCTGTTGGCAGTGCAAATCAGGAGCGGATCGAGGCCGAGTTGCCCGGCGGTGACGCGCTGGAGGCTGCCGAACATGGCGTTGCTCGAGGTGTCGGATCCGGTGAGGGCGACGCCGAGCCAGCCGAGGAGCGCCGCGAACAACGGGTAGGCGGGGCCGGTGCGCGTCATCGCCAGCCCCAGGATTACGTCGGTCCCGGAATAGCGGGTGACGAAGGCCAGCGCCAGCATTGCGGCGATTGTCACCAGGGGGACGGCGAGCCGGGAGAGATTCTCCCCCCAGATCCGCCAGGCCTGCCGCGGAGCGATTCCCAGCCAGGGAATAGCGACCAGCGCCGCCAGGAGGATCCCCGTGCCTGCGGCTGAGAGCCAGTTGAGGCGGAAGACCGCCCGTTCCAGTTCGCGATCGAGGTGCGTTGCCGGCGCGACTTTGGCGACGGCCTCGTGGAGGCGGGGCACCGGGAACTCCGGCGCCACGATCGCGATCGGCACGACGTCCGCCAAGGCGCTTTCCGGCTTGGCCTCGAGCGCGGCTTTCACCGCCGGCAACCCCCAGGCAAACACCGAGAGCGAGAGAAATACCCACGGCATCCAGGCCCACACGATCCTCGCCGGGGGATCGATCGCCTCCGGGCCGGTCGCCGGGGACGGCCTTTCCGCCGCGCCGTAGCGCCAGCATTCCCGCGGCTGCCAGACCCGCATGAACGCCGCCAGGCAGGCGAGGCTCACCAACCCGCCGACGACGTCGACCAGCGCTGGGCCGACGAGGTTCGCCACGCCCGCCTGCACCAGCGCGAACGAGGCCCCGCAGACGAGGACCGCCGGCCAGACGCCGACGAGCCCCTTCCAGCCCGCCATTGTCACCACCATCCAGGCCGGGACGATGAGCGAAAAGAAGGGGAGTTGCCGGCCTGCCATCGCCGAGATTGCCTGCTCCTCGAGGCCGGTGACCTTGGCGAGGGTGATGATCGGGGTTCCCAGGGCACCGAACGCGACCGGGGCGGTGTTGGCGATGAGCGATAGACAAGCCGCCTCGAAGGCGGGGAATCCGGCTCCGGTGAGGAGCGCCGCCGAGATCGCCACCGGTGCGCCGAAGCCGGCGGCCCCCTCGAGGAACGCGCCGAAGGCGAAGGCGATGAGGAGCGCCTGGATGCGGTGATCGGGGGAGAGCCGGGTCACCGACCGCTTCATGACGTCGAGGGCACCTGCCTCCACCGACAGGCTGTAGAGGAACATCGCCGTGACGATGATCCACCCGATCGGGAACAGCCCGAAGCAGGCACCGTAGAGCGTGGCCGCAGCCGCAGCATCCAGCGGCATCCCGACGACACCGACGGCGACGCCGAGGGCCGTTGCCAGACCGGCAATCGCGGCACGCTGTGCCGACCATCCGCAGCCGGCAAGCAATCCCAGCAGCACCACCAGCGGCAGCATCGCCACGAGCGTGGAGAGGAGCGGGGAACCGAGCGGGTCGTAGACATGATCCCAGACCACGGGCGGATCCTCGGAGTTCAGAAGGTGACGAGCATTGCGGCCAGCCCGGCGATCCCCACGACGACGAGCCCGGCACCGAGCCAGCGCGCGATCGGGGGGCGGTCGGAATAGCGGTAATCGTCTTGGGACACTGCCCGGAGAACGAGCCGGTGCTCCCACATCCCGGCGAGCGTCGCCACGATCCCCAGGGCCATGAGCGTCGCCCCGTAAAACCTCGTCTTCAGAGGCGAGAATCCCCCGCCGTCGAGGCTCATCGCCGCCTGGCCGAAGCGCTCGATGCCGAAGCCGAGGCTGACCATCGCCAGGCTCGTGCGGATCCAGGCGAGCAGGGTGCGGTCGGCCGCCTCGCGGTTGCGCTCGCGGGCCAGTTCGGTGCTCACCACCGCGCCGTCCTCATCGCGGCGGGGCTGATCGTTCGGTTTATGAGGCTGTTGCATACCGCGGAGGATACCACGGCGCCGTTCACTCCACCTTCAGGCCAACCGCAGAGGAGTGGGCAGAGAACTCCGGCGCGTAGCGGCTGCGGATCGAGGCGAACCCGCTCGAGGCGCTGCCCCGGTGCGCCGCCCGGAGCGAATACTCGAAGACGTGCGTCCCACGCGGCAGCCGCTCGAAGAACAGCTGCGTCGAGGCATCGCGGACGGCCAGATACCAGCCGGCCCCGTCGGCCCACCGCCACCCCGAGAGGACGTCGACCGGCTCGGTGAGGCTCGGGCGGTGGTCGAAGAGCTCGAGGAACTCATAATCGCGATCGCTGGTCACGACGAGCCGCACAACGAGCTCATCCCCCACCTCGACGCGCGTCGCGCCATCCACGGCCACGAGCTCTGACCCGGCCTTCGTCTGCCGCTTCACGAAAAGCTGCTTGTCGATCGCGAGCTCCGCCCGGCCCACTGCCGGGAGATTGGCGATGTCATCGAGATACTGCCAGTGGACGCCTCCGAAGGCCAGCCCCTTCGCCTTGCGCGAGAGCGTGACAGTCCCCATCCGGGGCTCGATCTCACGGCGCGTGAAGCGGGTCTCGATGAATCCGCTGCCGGCCTCGGCTCGGGGTGTGCCATCGTTTCCCGGTTCGAGCTTCTCGCCGCCGACGTCGATCGTCACCAGCTCGGTCGAGGCGAGGAGATCTGCGCCGCGGCCGAGCAGCGCGCCGACGGCATCGGCCGTGGCCCGGTTGCCGCGCCACCGGCTCGTGCGCTTCTGCGACAGGAGCCAAACTTTGAGCGCCTCGACGGCATCGCGATCGCCGGCCACCTCGTCGAAGGCCTCGATCATGACTCCTTGAGTCTCGATCGGCGCCGCGGCCCACTGCCACCAGGCCGGATGGGGATCGCGCCACCACATCCCCTGCCACGAATCCTTTTCCTCGCCCGGCTTGACGTCGGCGTCGACGGCCCGCTGCCGGAGGCTGTCGATGATCGACAGCGCCGTCTCGCGATCACCCGATCGGAAGAGCGCGATCGCCACATGCCCCTGCGAGCGGCGGGCATCGACCTTCATCCAGGTTTTCTTTGCGACGTCGCGCCAGAAATCGATCGCCGCTGCGGCCTCGCCTTGCGGCGGCATGTCGGCCGTGAAGAAGCTGCGGGCGTAGAGGGCCAGCGCGACACCAGAGTCGATTGTCGGCTCCCGCTTTTCTCTTTTTCTCGCTTCATTCCGCCACTCGACAAACTGACCATCGAGCCAGGGGAGCGTGGCGAGCGCCGGCTGGATGTCGAGATCGACCCCGGCGGCGCGGAGCCGGCCGAAGCCCGCGAGGATCGAGAGCGTTACCGGCGTGCAGGTCCGTCCACCGGGGAACCAGGGCCAGCCGCCGTCGCCGGCGCGCATTCCTTCGAGGCGCCGCAGGGCCGAAGCCTGTTCATCGGCCGCCCGGTTGGCATCAAAGAGGAGGCCGATGCGGTGCCGCGCCTCGCGCTCGTCGACTGCCTCACGGACCCACGGCGTCTCGGCGAGGAGCGTCTGCATCAGTTCCGAGTTCTTTTCAAGGGGGCTTTCGAGCGGCTTCTGGCCTGGGGGGGGATTGCGCCACTGCTCGAAGACGGCCGCGATCCGCTCGTCGGAGCGGGCGATGTGGCCGGCCCAGGCATTCGCGTAGAGCCGCGTGAACAGGGTCTCGACGCTCTCGTCGGTCGGCTCGGCGATCGACGGCAGGGCGAGGACGGCATACCAAGCCGGGTTCGACGCCGCCTGAACGACGAGCGACTGGCTGGCGATCGACGGGTGATCCTTGACGGTCGCGAGGCGCTGAATAGTCACCGTTTTCGAGCCGGGGCCGCGGAGCGTGATCGGCACCGACTCGTCGACGAGCACGCGCCGGGAGAGGACCGGCAGAAAGGCCTCCTCTCCATCGGCGGCCCGGCCGGCCGAGCCGGTGGCGAGATAGCGCAACGTCTCTGTGCCATCGGCGACGCGCACCCGGAAGACCACCGGCCGCGACTGCCCGGCGGCAAGCTCAAAGGGCTGCTCGGCCGGCGTCTCGAGGAGGGCTTGGCGGGAGTCGCCGGTGCGGGCGTCGAAGAGTTCCAGACGCACCTTTCCCGCAAGCGCGCCGGTCGAGCGGTTGCCGACCTTCACCGGGATCTCGACGACGTCTCCTTCGCGGAGGAACCGGGGCACGACCGGCTCGACCATCAGATCCTTGGCGGCCACGGCCGTGTCGAGGAGCGTGCCGGAGCGGAGGCTCGCGTCGTGGGCGAGCGACTTGAACTGCCAGGTGGTGAGCGTGTCGGGGAGGGTGAACTCGATCGTCACGCTACCGTCGTCGTTGCTTGTCAGGGCCGGCAGAAAGAAGGCCGTCTCGACGAGGTTTTTCCGCGGCGGCGGCGCGGCGGCAGCCGTGTTGGCCGCTGGCGGCGGGCCTCCCCCCGCGCCCACAGCGGCGAAATCGACCTCAAGGCCGAGGGCGACAGGCGCCCCCTTGGCCATCAGCCGACTCATCCGGGCCGGGGCGGCATCCCTGCCCATCATTCCTTCGACCAGCATGCCGTCAGCCATCATCGGCGATGCAGGCATGGCGCCGCGCATCATCGGCATCATTCCGCGGCGATTGAATCCGAAGAACTGCATCGACTGGGGGCCGAAGGGATCGCGGAACCGGCGAAAGCTGATCTCCACCGGCACCTGCGGCATCGCCCAGCTTCCCACGATCTGCTGGAGGACCTCGGCCCGATTGCTGAACAGCGTGTTCACCGTCGACGACTCACGGCGGAAAAGCCCGGAAAGCCCGGGAGGCCAGGCGAGCGGAGCAAGGGCATCGAGCGACTGGTCGTAGAGGGTCGCCACGATCTCGGCCGGCACCCCCTTCCCTGCCCCATCGAGGGCGTCGTCGGCTGTCTTTACGCGTGCCCGCCAGATCTCCTTCGCCCCCGGCTCGACGCGGCGGGTGAAGCGTTCCCAGGCGATCTCGAGGGTCTTGTTTGTCCAGGGGACGTCGATCACCTGCTCCTTCAGATGGAGCCGGCCGTCGCGCACCATCCAGGTCCGCAGCGAAAATCCGCCGCGGTGTTCGTCGCCAACGTCGACCCGTACCGGCCACTGCGTCCGCCCCGGCTCGGTCCAGTAGCGCGCGAGGAGCTTGCCGTCGCGGAGCACTTCCACGAGGGCGCGTCCCTGGTCGTAGCCGGTGGCGACGATCGCCTCGAACGGGCTTCCCGGTTGGGCGGTCGTTGTCGCCGCGGTGAGCATGAGGGGCCGCTTGATCGTGGCGGTGGTGGCCTCGGGGTCGACGACTTCAATCGTGTGGAGGGCCTTCACGTCCGGGGAGCCGTCGGCCCCGGCGACGACAAACTCTGCCCGGTAGATGCCGGGACCCAGTTTGACCTTCGCCACCGCCTTGCCGGCGACTCCGTCGGTGGTGTCCTCGGCTTTGAAGACCTCCGCGCCGCTCTCCCAGCCTTGAGGATCATTCGGATCGGGCGGGGGAAGCGCGGCCGGGATCCTCCCCGGCTTGCCGCCATGTTGGGCCCCCGGTGCGGCGCGGGGGCGTGGCGCGGCGAATGGTTGGAGGAGGTCGCCGCGGAGCGGCTGCTCCGGCTGGACGAGGCGGCGGATCGTGAGCGTGCCAGTGGCCGCGCGCGGCTCGTCGTCGAGCGACTGCGTCGTGACGGTGAGCGTCACCTCGGCTGGCGCGCCGTCTGGGCCGCTGGCCTGCCAGGCATCGGCCTTCACATCGGCTTGCAGCGGCGCGTAACCGGCGCGGACGGCCCGGTCGGCGGAGCGCGTCTCGCCGGAGGGATCGGTGACGTCGGCGATCACCCGATAGGTGAACACCGGCAGGCTCTCAACCGGCACGCCCCGGTCGGGCTTCGCTGGAAACTCGACGGTGAAGTGTCCATCGGCATCGGTCGTGGCGCTGCCGCGCAGAATCCGGGCCGGGCCCGCGTCGAACGGGATCCAGGGGAAGAACCAGCGGCACCAGGGAGGAAAGCGCATCTGTCGCTCGACCCGGTAGCGGACCTTTGCACCGGCCACTGGCAGGCCGGTGTAGGTGGTGGCGGTGCCGACGAGTGAAACGGCTTTATCGAGGACGACAGGGTTGCGGGGCGCGGCGAGCTCGACTTTGAACTTCGGCCGCTTGTACTCCTCGATGCGAAGTCCGAGGACACCGGTCGTCCCCTCCCCGTCGGCGATGATGGTCCATTGCCCTGGGAGGGCGCCTGCGGGAATAGCAAACTCGCCATGGAAGGAGCCTGTCGGATTCGTCTTCTGCGGCTGCCGGGAAAGCTCGCGGCCATTGGCGTCGCGGAACGTCACGCTCACATCGCGGTCGGCAAGCGCCCGGTAATTGCGATTGGCCCGATCGGCGTGGGCGAGGATCCCCTTGTAGCGGACGATCTGTCCGGGGCGGTGGATGCCGCGGTCGGCCATGAGGATGAAGCTTGCATGCTGCTGCGGCTGCTCCTGCTGCCAGACCGAAAGCGGATCGGAGGCGATCTCGTGGAGGGCGCCGTCGAGCGTGGCCGAGAACTGGAGGAGCGTCTCACGCTGCGGCTCGACGGCAAGCTCGTAGAAGCCGTCGGCGTCGGTCGTCGTCTTGCTGGCCGGCTCGAACGGCGCCGGGTTGCCGGCCTGAGCGCGAACGAACGCCTGTACCGTGACGCCGGCCAAGGGCCCGCCACTTGCGCTGTCGACGACGTGGCCAGCCAGCGGGCCGCCGGCACCGGGGAAGACGCTCGTGTGCTGGACCACCGCCAGGCGCGTCACCCACACGAGCGTCGTGGCGACGACGTTGTCGTCGGCGCCGAAGTCGTTGTCGGCGCTCGCGAGCACCCAATACGCGCCGGGGGGGAGATCCTCGGGCGCCTTGATGTCGTGGGTCTGGTCGCGGAGGTTGTCCGTGGCGGGGAGGTCGACGGCAAAGGCCTTGAGAGGCTTTACAGCGACGAGCTTGGCCCGGTCGCCATCATCGAGCCACTGCCACTGTGGCTTGCCGGCGCGGAGACGGGCGAGCCAATCGGCCTTCACGATGCGGATATGGACCTTCGCGAGGTTTTTGGAGCGCGCCCGGATCGTCGGCCAGGGGGCGGTCCACGTGCGCTCGGTGAAAAGCTCGAGCGACCTGCTGTCGATCTCAGCGACAAGATTTCTGCAGAGCTTGCCGCCAGCCGATTCGGGATCTGAGGCAGCGCCGGCGGCGGCGATGGCCCGGGCCTTCACCACCGCATCGTCCTCATGGCTTTGGCGCACCACACCCGCCAGCCGGTGGCGAACCATCGCCGCGACTTCGTTGTCGCCGCAGTCTTCGAGCAAGGCTTCGAGTGCCTTCGTCGTTCGGGCGTTGCGATCCTCGTCGCCGCCGGGAGAGAGCGCGGCGGCGCTCGCCCGCTCGATCCGGTCGAGGTCGGCCGAGAGCAGCGCCGTGCGGTCGACGTCGCCGGCGTGGGCCTCGAGAAGGCGGCGGAAGAGCAGCATCTCGCCTAAGAGCGGTGAATCGGAGTCGGTCGTGGCCTCCTCTGGCCTCCAGGCGAGAAACTCCTGCCGCGTGCCGAGGGGGGGCGAATCGATCTCGAACTCAAACAGATCCTCTGGATCGGCAAGTCCGCGGACGCCTGATGCGGCGAAGGCGAGGGCGTCGTGGGCGACGACATCCCACACCGTCGGTCGCCAGGCATCGGGCATCGCGCCTTTGTCGAGGATCTGATTCCACTCCCCCACTGGCAGCGCCCGGAGCCGTTCGGCCGGATCGAGGGCGGCGGTGAACCGGCGGCGGACCTCGGCGACAACGCGCGGCAGATCCCAGGAAGCGATTCCGGCGAGCCCCTCGACGGCCTTCCCCTCTTCGTTGACGCCGCCGCTAGCCCCTTGGGTCCGCTGCGCGAAGCGCCACTGATTGTTCTGGAAAAAGCTCCATGTCCAGTTGGCGAGGATCGCCTCGAGGACCGGCTTGACTTCGGCGGGGGCCTTTTCAATGGTCGCTTCGAGGCGGACGAGCCGCTCGGGGTCTTCGGGGGGGCGGTCGCCGGTGTCGGCGTGAACGCGCGTGGCGATCGCCCGCGCCGCTTCGTCCCAGGCCTTGGCGGCGATCGCCCCCTGCTCGATCCCCGTCAGCGCCTCGACGGCCGATTTTGGTTTTCCTTCGTCGAGGGCCCGTTGCACCGTCACCCACTGCCCTTCGCGGGCGCGGTTTGGAGCGGGGGGCTCGGCGGAGCGGCCGGGAGGATTCATGACCAGGCCCCAGCCGAGAAGCACCAAAAGCCCGGCGAGGACCGGGGCGACACGTGGCAAACGGGGCACGGCAGCAGGCTCCGGGGGGCGAGACGAGGGAGGATGGGCGGGCCAGAGCGACGCTTCGGCAGAGAACGGTGGCGGCATCGGCTGGCCATGGAATGCCCCGGGGGAACACGCGGCGGGGGCGGAGGCGTTTCATCCCCTCCGCCACTGAAGAGCAAGTGTACGCCCCCAAGGCACCGGCCGTCCCCCCGACGGGTCTGGCTCTTTCCCATTCGCGCGCGCTGTCCTATCGGCCCAGGATGAGATCGATTCCGGAAAAGATCCCCTCCATCGGTCGCTTCGGGACTCTCCCGACGCGCTCGGTCAACTGCCGCTTATCGATCGTCACCAGTTGCGTGACATTGGCGACGGAATCGCGATCGAGTCCGGTCTGCTTGGCCTTGAGCAAGACATTGCCAGGGGCGATCGACCAGCGCAGATTGCTCGTCAGGACGACACAGACAACCGTGGCGATCTGGCTGCGGTTGAGCGCGTCAGACTGCAGCACGACCACCGGCCGACGGTATCCCGGGCTCGAGCCAATCGGCTCCGCGAGATCAGCCCACCAGACTTCGCCTTGCGCAACGATCATTGAGGGCAACGATCATTCAGTGCGATCACCATTCGTTGTGACGAGCCGCTTGCTGCGCGGCCGCACGCGGAAACGTGCCATCTTCGCTTCCAGCTTCGCGGACGGCTTGATCCATCAGCGCCGTGACCCGGTCATCGTCATGTCGGGCAACGAACTCGGCGAGCGCCCGGGCGTAGAGTTGGCTGCGAGACGTCTGCAGGCGTGACGCCAATCGTTCCGCGTCCGCGAACACGTCGTCAGGGATCGAGACAGCTGTTTTCATACCGAAAGTATAACCGCAGGCCCCTCCTGCTTCAAGGCTTGTGGATCGGCTGCGGTCAGCACCTCGTAGCCAGCAGAGGATCCCCACCGCTGGCCAATCTCACGAGCCTGTTCCAGTGCTCGAGTCGGCATCCGGTTCCGCGCCGAGGAGTGTCTCGATCGCGCGCTTGGGATTGCTCAGGAAGCGGCGCGTGACCTGATAGTGCTCGGTATCGGTGTAGGCCACGTCGCGAATCCCCTGCCGGTCGAGCAGATGGATGCGCGCGTCGGGGTAGGCCATGATGATCGGCGAGTGGGTGGCGATCACGAACTGGCAGCCCCGGCGGATGGAGTCGTGCATCAGCACGAGAAACTCGACCTGTCGAGTCGGCGACAGCGCCGCCTCGGGTTCGTCGAGCAGGTAGAGCCCGTTGTCCCGGAATCGATTCTTGAACAGCGAGAAGAACGACTCCCCGTGCGACTGCTCGTGGAGCGACCTGCCGCCGTAGCCGTCGATGATCGGCGGGCCACCCGGCCCCTGATCGAGCCGCTCGATCTCGGTCGCCACGTTGTAGAACGTCTCGGCCCGGAGGAAGTAGCTGTCGCGCGGCCTCGTCAGCGCCTTCGCCAGTCGGATGCATTCGCCAAGCGGGGAGTGGCTCGCCCGGGTAGCGAAGGTGAAGTTCACGCTCCCCCCTTCGGCGTTGAGCCCGGAGGCGACGGCGATCGCCTCGAGGAGCGTCGACTTGCCGGCGCCGTTCTCGCCGACGAGAAACGTGACCTGCGGATGAAACGGCAGCACGCTCAAGGCCCGGACAGCGGGGAGGTTGAACGGATACCGCTCGGCGTCAGCGATCCGATCGCGGAGCATCTCGAGGTGCAGCAAGTACGGCCCAGGGGTGCTTTTTCGCTTCGTACCCACCCATGGCTCTCCAGCGGCCGCACGAACAATCCCAGGATCCCTGCGGCGCAGCGGTCGGGCGCTGCGGCGGCTGGCTGTGGAATGCGCCGTGGGAAGACGCGGCCGGGGAGTTGACGTTTCACTCCCCGCCTGCGGCAGCAGGAAAGTGTACGCGTGGTGGCCGGTGCCGCAATTCGTCCTGTGGAACGTTGCACGAGCCGATTCGGCAGCGCTGGCTTGCGGCATTGAGGGCTGGCGGACGCAGGGAGCCCGGATCGCGTCGAGTGCTTGTGACGGCTCGATACGCTCGTGCGGAGAAGGAATGGGATGGACGATGTTCATCCCGGAAAAAGCCTTGTTTCATGCCCGAGTTGAGGGATACGATGCATTCGTGAGCAGTCCGTTCGGGATCCTCGCGATCGACACCGAGGCCGATGCGGTCGCGGTCGCGGTCGGACTTTCGAGCACGGCCAGAAGCCGGAATGATCTGATGAATTCGGTCTACCTCGAGACATCAATCGTGAGCCACGCCGCTGCGTGGCCAAGTTCGGTGGCAGAGGTCGCTGTCCTGCAGGACCAAGCTAAACGTTGGTTCGTTGAGCAACGCCATTTGTACGACGTGGTGACGTCGCAACTGGTCATCGATGAAGCCGGCATGGGCGATCGGGATGCAGCTGGAAGGCGATTGGCACTGCTTGACGGGATTCTGGTGTTGCCGGTGAATCCGGACGCCGAAACGGTGGCTGACGAGATCGTGCGCCGATCGATGATGCCCGCTTCCGCCCGGATCGACGCTTTGCACGTCGCTTCGGCAGCCTTGGCCGGCGTCCAGTATCTGTTGACGTTGAATTGCAAGCACATCGCGAACGCGCATGAACTTCCCAGGCTGTATCGGCTCCTCGAGTCGCTCGGTCTGGGCGGGTTGTTGATTTGCACGCCTATCGAGTTTCTTGGAGGAGGCGACGATGAGCCGTAACGCAATCCTGGAAGACCTTCACGCCGTCCGCCGGAAGATCCTCGCGGACTGCGAGGGGGACACGGCGACGTATCTCCGCGAAGCCCACGAGCGCCTCGCAGTTTCCGGGAGGCCGATCTCGCACCGTCCCCAGCGCCCGATTCGCCAACCGGAGCCGGTGATTCCTCCGGACACGGCGACCGACGCTGTTGCGGCAGCGCCGCTCGATCAGTGACGCCTCAAACTGGCGGTCGCGGTACGCCCCAGATCGCTGCGCGGCGTACCGCCGGTCGCCTGGCCGGTCGGAACCGATCGGGAAGACCTACGGTCCGTTTCAGCCGGCTGATTCCACACAAGACGCGCCGCGTCACGCCGCGTCAAAAAGGCCCTTGAGATAGCCGGCGGCGAACAGCCGGCCGAGCATTTCGTAGCCCGGCGTCTCGTTGCTCTCCCCCGACATGCTCGGGGCATG
>JBAWVV010000040.1:0-17289 GCA_037147115.1 Planctomycetia bacterium
GCCGCGCTCTCCGACTATGCCGCGGCGATCCGCGCCGTGGCGATCGACGAAGGAGCCGGCGTCGTCGATCTGTTCGGCGCGGTGACCGACAGCCTCCCCGCCGGAGAGCGCCTGACGGAGAACGGCGTCCATCTCTCGCCCGCCGGCTACGACGCCGCCGCCGCCGTCTTCGCCGCTGCCACGGGGAAGCCGCTGTCGGGCGACTTCGCCGCCCGCACCGCCACGCTCCGCGCGGCGGTCAACACCAAGAACCGGCTCTTCTTCCACCGTTGGCGCCCCGCCAACGAGACGTATCTCTTCCTCTTCCGCCGCCACGAACAGGGAAACAACGCCGTCGAGATCCCGCAGTTCGACCCGCTCGTCGAGGCGGCTGAGGCGACGGTTCGGAAGCTGGCCCAGGAGTCTCCCTGACATGCCCCTCGCCTCCCCGCTGCGCGCCCTCCTCCCGGCCTTTCTCGTCGTCGCCGCGATCTCCCCCGTCGCCTCGGCCCAGCGCGCTCTCACCGACATCCCCGTCCCCGATCCAGCCGCAGAACGTGCGGCGATGGAGGTGGCCGAGGGCTACGAGGTGAATCTGTTCGCCACCGACCCGGCGATCCGCAAGCCACTCCAGATCAATTTCGATCCGCGCGGACGGCTGTGGGTGTCGTCGTCGAGTGTCTATCCGCAGCTCCGCCCCGGCGAAATCCCCGACGACACGGTGACGATTCTCGACGACACCGACGGCGACGGCGTCGCCGATCGCTCGGAGGTGTTCGCCTCCGGGCTCCACATGCCGACGGCCGTCCTTCCCGGCGACGGCGGCTGCTACGTCGCCAACGCCACAGAAATGCTCCACCTCGCCGACACCGACGGCGACGGCCGGGCCGACACGCGGCGCACGGTCCTCTCCGGCTTCGGTACCGAGGACACCCATCATCTCATCCATACCTTCCGCTGGGGCGCCGACTCGCGGCTCTATTTCAACCAATCGATCTACATCCACAGCCATGTCGAGACCCCTTCCGGCGTGCATCGCCTCAATGGCGGGGGGATGTGGCGATTCCGCCCCTCGACCCTCGATCTGGCTGTCTTCGCCCGGGGCTGGGTCAATCCCTGGGGGCATGCGATCGATCCCTGGGGGCGGTCACTGGTCACCGACGGTGCTGGCGGCGAGGGGATCAACCTCGGCTTCCCTGGCGCCGCATACTTCACCGCCATCGGCACGCCCCGGATCCTCCATGGGATGAATCCGGGGAGCCCGAAGCTCTGCGGCCTCGAGATCCTCTCCGGGGCCCATCTCCCCGCCGACGCGCACGGGGTGCTCGTGACCCACGACTTCCGCGCCAACCGCGTCTGCCGCTACCGGCTCACCGAATCGGGCTCGGGGTTTGAAAGTGAAAAGCTCCCCGACCTGATCCGCTCATCGCGCATCGACTTCCGTCCGATCGACGTGAAGATGGGGCCCGACGGAGCGATCTACATCGCCGATTGGTACAACCCGATCATCCAGCATGGCGAGGTCGACTTCCGTGACGACCGCCGCGATCGCACGCACGGCCGAATCTGGCGCGTGACGGCGAAGGGGCGTGCGCTCGTGCCGCGCTTCGATGCCACAAAGCTCTCCAATGGAGAACTGATCGATTTGCTCACCGCCGACGGCTGGGCCCGTGACGCCGCCCGGCGCGTCCTCGTTGAGCGCGGGATCGCGGAGGTCGGCCCCGATCTCGAACCTTGGGCCTCCGCCGCAGGCCGCGCCGCACCCGGCACCTCCGGCTACCACCCTGGCCTCGAACGGCGCTGCCTCGAGCTTCTTTGGCTCCGTCAGGGCCTCGACGACGGCTCGAGTGCGGCGATCGACCGAGCGCTCCTGTCGCGCGTGCTCGGCTCCCCCGACAGCAGAGCCCGCGCGGCCGCAGCCAGAGTCGTCGTCGACTGGGCCGACCGGCTCGGGACGCCGGGCGCGGGTCCCGACGGCAGTCCCGGCCCCATCGACCTCCTCGCGCCGACCGTCGACGACGATGCTCCGGCCGTGCGCCTCGAGGGGGTGCGGGCGCTGGCGGCCGTCGGGGCCCGCGTCGGTGCCTCGCCGGCCGACTCCGAGCGCGCCGCGGCGCTGGCGCTGCACGTCGTCGATCATCCCCGCGACGATGCCCTCGACTACGCCGTGTGGCTTGCGGCCCGCGAGCTCCAGGGGGCCTGGCTGCCGGCGATCCTCGCCGGCAGCTTCGACGACGGCGGGAAGATCGCGCGCGTCCTGTTCGCGATCCGGGCCGCGGAAGCGACCGCCGCAGGTGGCTGGATGATCGACCGCTGGAGATCGGGGGCCGTGACCGGCACCGAGCTCGACATGCTCATCGACTCGATCGCGCTGCTGGGCGACGCCGGGCAACAGCAGGCGGTGTTCGGATTCGTCTCCGCCCCCTCCACACCCGCCGTTCGCGCCGCCACCGTGCTCGGGCAACAGGTGGAGGCCCACCGCAAACGGCGCGTCGTCCCGGAGGGCGATCTGAAGGGCCTGGCGCGGCTGGTGGCAAGTCCGGAGCCTGCGCTTGCCGCCGCCGCGATCGATGCGGCGGGGCTCTGGCAGGTGGCGGAGGCAGCTGATGGACTGGGCGAGATCGCCGCCGATCCGGGGCGCGACTTGGCCGTTCGGCAGGGAGCAATCCGGGCGCTCGGCAACCTCCCGGGCAGCGCGGCCCACGAGAGCCTGGCACGGGTTGCCGGGGCGGCCGCCACCCCCGAGCCGGTTTTGGCCGCGGCGCTCTCCGCGCTTGTGGGCCGATCCTTGGATGACGCCTCCGCGCTCACCGCCGCCTGGCTCGCAACCGGCCCCGGCGATGGCGCGATCCACGAGGTGATGCGGGCCTTCCTCGGGGCGCGCGGCGCCGCCGACCGCCTCGCCCAGGCCCTGGCCAAAACCACGCTCGCCCCTTCCACGGCCCGCACGGCGCTTCAGGATGTGACCGCAGCGGGGCGGCCTGAGCCGGGCCTCACCGCGGTGCTCGAAGGTGACGCCGCAGCGGCCGGCGGCCGAGCGAAGACGGCCGAGGAGCGGGCGTGGATCCTCGCCCGCGTCGCCCTTGGGGCCGATGCCGGCCGGGGGCGTGAGCTCTACCGCCGCGAGAATCTCCGCTGCGTCGCCTGCCATAGGATCGACCGCGAAGGGGGCCGAGTGGGGCCGAACCTGACCGCGATCGGATCGGCCGCGCAGCCCGATTACCTCCTCGACTCGCTCCTCGATCCGGCCAAGAACGTCAAGGAGGGCTACGGTTCGCTCGTCGTCGTCACGGCCGACGGCCAAGTCACCAGCGGCATCCCGGTGTCGCGGTCCGACACGGAGCTCGTCCTCCGCGACAGCCTCGACAAGGATGTTCGTCTCCAGCTGGCCGACATCGAGGAGGAGGCCCCCGGCACCTCGCTGATGCCGGCCGGCCTCGTCGATGACCTCTCGGCCGAAGACCTCGCCGATCTTGTCCGCTACCTCTCCTCCCTCGGTCGCTGACCCCCGCTTCAGACCGCCTCCTCCCGGAACCCCGCGCCATGCCTTCCCTCAAGCGGATCCTCGTCACCGGTGGCGCCGGCTTCCTCGGCAGCCATCTGTGCGAGCGGCTCGTGACCGAAGGTCACGACGTGATCTGCGTCGACAATTTCTTCACGAGCCAGAAGGCGAACGTCGTCCATCTCCTCGCGCAGCCGAACTTCGAGCTCCTCCGCCACGACATCGTCCAGCCGCTGTGGCTCGAGGTCGACGAGATCTACAACCTCGCCTGCCCGGCGGCGCCGGGGCATTACCAGTTCAATCCGATCAAGACGATGAAGACGAGCGTGATCGGGGCGATCAACGTCCTCGGGATGGCGAAGCGCTGCCGGGCGAAGGTTCTCCAGGCCTCGACGAGCGAGGTCTACGGCGACCCGGAAGTTCATCCGCAGCCGGAGAGCTACCGCGGCGCGGTCAATCCGATCGGACCGCGGGCCTGCTACGACGAAGGGAAGCGGGCCGCCGAGACGCTGTTCATGGATTACCACCGTGCCCACCGGCTCAACGTCCGGATCGTGCGGATCTTCAACACCTACGGGCCGCGGATGAATCCCTACGACGGCCGGGTGGTGAGCAACTTCATCCGCCAGGCGATCGCCGGCGAACCGATCACGATCTTCGGTTCGGGCGACCAGACCCGGAGCTTCTGCTACCGCGACGACCTCATCGAGGGGATGATGCGGATGATGGCCGCCCCGGACGATTTCGTCGGCCCGGTGAACATCGGCAATCCGGGGGAGTTCACGATCCGCGAACTGGCCGAGTTGACGGTTCAGCTGTGCGGATCGTCGTCGACGATCGTTCACCGCCCCCTGCCGGTCGACGACCCGGAGCGCCGCCGCCCCGACATTGCGCTGGCGCGCGACCGGCTCGGCTGGGCGCCGACGATCGCCCTCCGCGAGGGGCTCGAGCGGACGATTGAGTGGTTCCGCACCGTGAACCTTGCCGACTACCGTCCCCCGACCCCGAACTACTAATCAGGCCTCCCCCGGCCGGTCCACCTTCCGGGCGAGGAAGGGGGCCAAGTGCCGCGCCGCCACGGTCACCAGCCCGATCCCGGCGACGAGCCCCAACTCGTCGAAGGCCCAATCGACGCCATCGGCAAAGCGGCCGAAGAGCGGCTGGGTGATCTCGTCGGCCGCCGCAAACAGCGCCAATGGCACAAACAGCGCCGCCGCGGCCCGCCACCTCCATCCACCGCGGGAGGCGCAGGCCGCCGCCACGAGGCCGCCGAGGAGGGTGTAGGCGATGAGGTGGAGCGACTTGTCGCCAGGGGCATTCGGGCCGACGAGCTCGGCCGGCCGCGGGTGGTGCGTCGCGTAAAGAAGGATGCAGGTGTAGGCCGCCGCGAGGAAGTCGAGGCCTCGTTGCACGGCCCCGGGAAGGGCTCCGCCAGGGGGCGGAATTGGGCTTCGTCGCGCGTCCGTCATTCGCTACCTTCCTCCCCCCGCGCCCCGGATCGAGGCCCCTGTGGCATCCGACCCGGCGGAGCATACCGGAGCCCCAGGCCCCCCACATCCCCCACGGTTCGGTGAGTCGACGCCTACCGGCGCAGGCCCGGACGCCAGGAGCCCATCCCCATGGAGCGCACGCAATTGTCGACGGTCGTCCTCGAACTGCTCGAGAAGGAGACCGGCGAGACCTACCCCGCCGTCGAGGAATCGACCACGCTCCGCGAGGGCCTGAACCTCGACTCACTCGACATGGCCGGCCTCGTCCTCCACATCGAAAGCCACTTCGGCATCCAGATCGAGAGCGAACTCCTCGACGGCATCCAATCGGTCGGTGATCTGCTTGATGTCCTGGAGACAAAGATCGCCGCCAAGTCGGTCCGCAGGGCGGCCTGACCTCCCGTCCGGCGAGGGTCTCCGAGCATGACGACGCCCCACCTCTCCTGTCCCGTCGCGGTCCATGCGACCGTCACCTGCCGCGCGGCAGGGATCGGGGCGCTGCGCGAGACGCCCGTATTGGGTGCCCCGCCGCTGCCGCCGCGTTTTCTCCGCCATGCCGACGAGCACACGGTCGTCGGCATCCGCGCCGTCCAAGAGGCGATGGCCGCGCTCGGCCAGAGCCCGAAGAATCCCCGGGCCGGCGCGAGCGATCGCTTCGCCGTCGTGGCTGCCCCTTGTGGCGCCGGCCGCCCGGCGAGCGCCCGTACGCTCGTCAGCCTCCGCGAAGGGGGCCCGGTGACGGTCTCGCCGCATGTCGTCCCCCAATGCTCGCTCCATGCCTTGGCCAGCGCCGTGAGCGTCGGCCTGCGGATCCACGGCCCCAACATCGGTGTCGGCGGGGGCCCCGAGGCGCTCTCCGAAGCTTTCGTCACGGCGCTGTCGCTCCTCGACGAGCCGGGCGTGGAGGGATGCTGGCTCGTGCTCACCGCCTGGGATGAAGAGCCGGTGCTCGATGTCCGGGGCGACGTTCCCGGCGACGCCGTCTGCCGCGGCGTGGCACTGGCCCTCGATCGGGCCGCTCCCGGGAGCCTGCGGCTGTCGCTCCGCACCGTGCCGAGCATGGCGGTGATCGACGGCGCTGCAACGAGTGCCCCCACCGGCCATCCTTCCCTGACCGCGCTGGCGATCCTTCTCGACCAGGCCGGTCGCGCTTCTGGCCCTGATCGTCTCGGCGACTGCGACGGCTGCCTCTGGTCGCTCCGCCTGGGATGGGGAGCGATGGTGAATCTCGACCTCGCGCTGGCGGCGCGGGAGCGGAGGAGGATCGCTGCATGATAGGAGCCCCCCTTCGCGCTGATCGATCAGCGATGATCACCGGCATCGGCGCCGTGACCCCGCTGGGAAACGATTTCGACACGATCGCCGCCGCGCTCCTCGCCGGGCGATCGGGCGTCGTCGAAATCGATGGCGCGGGGTTCAGCCGTGAGGCGCGGCAGTTCGCCGCGCCGGTGGCCGCGATCCCGGCGGTGGCCGCCGACGAATCCCTCGACCAGCTCGACCAGCTCGACCGGCTCGGCCGGCTCTGCCTGACAGCAGCACACTCGGCCCGGGCCGATGCCGGCCTGGGCGACCTGCGCGGCGGCCCGGTCGCCGGGGCGCGTGTCGGCCTCGTTTTGGGGATTGGGGCGGAGCAGCTCAAGGGCTGGGAGGCCGATTTCCTCGCCGGTGGCCGGCAGGTGTTCTCCCCCGACCGTCTCCCGAGCCTCGTCCACCGGATTGCCGCCCACCTCGGGATCGATGGGCCGGCGGTGACCGTCGCCGCGGCCTGTGCCTCCAGCGGCTACGCGCTGGCGCTGGCCCGCCGCTGGATCGCCATGGGCTTGGTCGACGTCTGCCTGGCCGGCGGCGCCGACATCCTCTCCCCCACCGGCTTTGCCGCCTTCTACAACCTCCGCGCGCTGTCCCGCCGCAGCGACGATCCTGTCCGCGCCTCGCGCCCCTTCGACCGCGATCGCGACGGCTTCGTGATGGGGGAGGGGAGCGCGGTGCTCGTCCTCGAAGCGCGCCGCCACGCCGAGCGGCGCGGCGCACGGGTGCGCGGTGAACTGGCCGGGGTCGGCATGTCGGGGGACGCAACGCACATGGTGATCCCGAGCGACGATCCGACGGAAGCCGCCCGCGCGATCCAGTTGGCGCTCCTCGACGCCGGTGTGGAGCCGGCCGGGATCGACTACGTCAACGCGCACGCCGCCGGCACGCCCGTGGGGGACGTGGCCGAGGCGGCGGCGATCCGCCTCGCGCTCGGCAGGGCGGCCGACGGCATTCCGGTCAGTTCAACGAAGAGCATGTCGGGCCACCTCGTCAGCGCGGCGGCTGCCTTCGAAGCGCTGGCCTGCCTGGCGGCCATCGATCGCCAGACGATCCCCCCCACACTGAACCTCGACCATCCCGACCAGCGCTGCCGGCTCGACCACGTTCCGCATGTCGCTCGGCCGCACCCCGTCTCCGTGACCGCCAGCAATTCCTTCGGCTTCGGCGGGGCGAATCTGTGCCTCGTCATCCGCCGCGCCGCCTGACTTCGATCCACCGTTCCCACACCGTTTCCCCACCGTTTTCCAGGAGATCCCCCGATGACCAGCTGCTCCTCGCAGTGCACCTCCCTCCGCCCCGCCGATCCCTCCTCGCCGCCGCTCCCGGCCGCCGAGATCGACTCGCTCCTCGAGCGGCTCGTGGCGGAGTGGCATGTGGTCGATCCGGGGCATGCCGCCACCGAGCTCGAGGGGCGGATCTGCGACCTCCACAAGTTCAACTTCCAGCTCTGGCACGAGGAGGACATCGCCCGTTCTCCCGAGGTGACCGATGCGCGAATCGCCGAAGTGAAGCGAAACATCGACCGCTTCAACCAGGCCCGCAACGACGCCATCGAGAAGGTCGATGACTGGCTCGTCACCGAGCTTGCCGCCCGCGCGATCCAGGCCGCTGCCGGCACCCCCGCGGCCACCGAGACCCCCGGCTCGGCGATCGACCGGCTCTCGATCCTCGAGCTCCGCCGATTCCACATGCGCGAGCAGCTCGACCGTGCCGATGCCACCCAGGAGCACCGCGAGAAGGCGGCGGCCCGGATGGCGGTGCTCGACGCCCAGCGGGGCCATCTCATCGAGGCGATCGATCGTCTCCTCACGGAGATCTTCCTGGGGCAGCGGCCACTGCGTGTGTTCCGGATGATGAAGATGTACAACGATCCGACGATGAACCCGTATCTCTACAAGGCCCAGAGCCAGTCGGCGGCCTGACGTGCCCCGGCTCTGCGCCCGGGGAATGGCTCTCCATGTTCGAGCACCGCCGCGAATCGCTCCTCCCCCGGCAGGCCTTTGCCCGGCGGGTGGTGTGGCATCTCTTGATCGCCAGCGGCTTGATGGCGCTGGCGCTGGGGTTCGGCGTGCTCGGCTACCACTGGCTCGGCGGTCTCCCCTGGATCGATGCGCTTCTCAATGCGTCGATGATCCTCGGCGGGATGGGGCCGGTCGACCCGATGACGTCTCCGGCGGGGAAATTGTTTGCGTCGTTCTATGCCCTCTTTTCCGGGCTTTTCTTCATCGGCGTGGCGTCGCTGGCCGTCGCGCCGTTCGTCCATCGGATCATGCACCGCCTCCACATCGAGGAGGAGTGATCCGGCCGGGACGGTTGTGGTCCGGTCGGTGAGCGGGTGAAATGGGCTCGCCCCTTCCCTTTCCGGAGCAACTCGATGGCCCTCAAGAAAACGACCGCCACGAAACCGTCGACGGCCAAGAAGCCGCCCGCCTCATCCGCGGCCCCGGCCCGCAAGAAGCTCCCGGCGAAGAAGGTCGCGCCGCGGGCGAAAGCCCCCGCGAAGAAGACCGCCACAGCAACACCAGCGCCCCGCGCCGTCACCGGCCGGCCCGGCGTCAACTCGGTGGGGATGAAGCTCGTGCCGATCCCTGCCGGTAGCTTCACGATGGGGAGCCCGATCAAAGAGAAGGGGCGCGGCACCGACGAAGCCCAGCAGCGCGTCACGATCCATCATCCATTCATCATCAGCCGCACGGTCGTCACCAAGTCTGAATGGAAGGCCGTGATGAAGTCGGAGCCATGGAAGGGGCAGCGCTGTGTCGTCGATGGGAATGACGCGCCGGCGGTGTATGTCGACTGGCACGACGCGGTCGCCTTCTGCCGCAAGCTGACGACGCTGGAACGCGGCGAGGGATGGCTCGAGAAGGGGGAGCACTACCGGCTGCCAACAGAGGCGGAGTGGGAGTATGCCTGCCGCGCCGGCACGAAGTCGGCGTGGTCGTTCGGCGCCGATCCGCGCAAGCTCGACGACCATGCCTGGCACTACGGCAACACCGGCGATCGCAAGGAGGCCTACGCCCACCGCGTCGGCCTCAAAAAACCCAATCCCTGGGGCCTGTGCGATATGCACGGCAACGTCTACGAGTGGTGCTCCGACTGGTACAAGCCGGTGCTCGCCGGTGGCGACGATCCGCAGGGGCCGTCGACGGGAACGTTCAAGGTGCTGCGCGGCGGTGGCTGGGGCTACGACCCGGCCCGCTGCCGGTCGGCCGATCGCAACAAAAACGTTTCCTCGTTCACCGACTTCTCCGGCGGCTTCCGCGTCGTCCTCGCCGCCGAGTGATCGGCGGCTGGCGCGCGGCATTGTGGGGGGGCACCGCATGAGCGGGCTGTGGACGAAGAACCTCGGGCGATAGCGCCGTGAATGGAAGACCGGATTCTTTCCCTTCCCACCTGTGGCCAGTTGAAGAGGGGCCCACCAGCTATGCGACTTCGCATCTATGTCGATACATCAGTTTTCGGCGGCTGCGAAGACGTGGAGTTCCTGAAACCTTCCCGCCGCCTCGTGAACGCGATGGCGACTGGTGAATACGTCTGTGTGATCTCCGAGGTGACCCTCCTCGAGTTGGAAAACGCCCCGGCGCTGGTTCGTGAACACTTGGAGCGGATTCCAGAGTCGCTCATCGAGGTGCTGCCGCTCGACGCCGAGGCCGAGGCGCTGGCTACCGAATACATCCGCGACGGTGCGGTAGGAAAGCACCAACGGGCCGATGCGCTTCATATCGCGATTGCGACGGCGGCCCGAATCGATGTGCTCGTGAGCTGGAACTTCAAGCACATCGTCAACCTGCGGCGCATTCATGCGTTCAACGCGGTAAACTTGAAACGGGGGTATCCGATCCTCGAAATCCGGAATCCACGGGAGGTGATCGGCGATGAGTGAGATTCAAAAGCAGCAGGGTACGGCGGTCGATCAGATGCGACTGGTCCGTGACCAGCTCAATCGGGAGATCGAAGCAACGAGTAAGCAAAGTTTGCTTGATCGCGTTCACGGCCATCGGTACACGAATCCCCTCCTGCAGCGATTGGCCTCGAAAGCCGCGGACAAGGCCGAGGTGTCCGGGACCGTCCACGGCGGCTCCTGATCGTTGCCGGACTTCTTGGCCCGCGGCCGGTCACGAATCGCAACAAAAACGTTTCCTCGTTCACCGACTTCTCCGGCGGCTTCCGCGTCGTCCTCGCCGCCGAGTGATCGGCGGCTGGCGCGCGGCCTCGCAGGCCGCGCACCAGCGCCTTTGGATCGACCATCGGGATCGAATAGTTCACCAGCCGAAACCGCGCCGCCAACTGCGCCGTGCCACACGGCCACCGACACGCACGGCATGGGCGCTCGGCCCGACGTACACCGGCGCGGGGCGATAGACCGGCGCCACGACCACGGGGGGATAGATCGGTGCCACCACCGCGGGAGCATAGATCGGCCGTGCGTACACAGCGGGCCCGTAGAACGGCGGTCGGTAGCCCGGATAGCCCCAGGCGACCGGACTGAACGGCGCGACGTACCTCGGCCCGAAAGCTGGCCCAAAAGCTGGCCCAAAAGCTGGCCCGAAGCTCGGCCCGAAAGCTGGACCAAATCCCAGCCCATAGCCGGGCCCAAATCCCGGACCAAAGCCACCCATCGCCATCGGCCCGCCCCAGCCCCAGCCGCCGACCCACAGGCCCTGGGCGTTGGCCGACTGCGGAACGCAGGCGAGCGCCCCGCAGACCAGCGCCGCCATCAACCCACGACGAATGCTGTTCACTGTTTTTAAGATCTCCGGGGGTATCTGGGCCCGCCATGGGGCCCGTCACAATTCAACCTACCGCTTTCCGTCGGAAATCGCGCGTCTACGGACGCAGGCCTGAAGGAAGTTCTGCCGCGGTCGCCGTCAGACCGGGCCCGCGGCCGGCTCCATGCCCGCCAGAACCCTCGTTTGGAGCGGTCTCGGAAGGGGCGGCCTCGGCCTGGGCGGCCGGGCCCGACTCCGAGGATGACCCCGATCATCCCCCACTGCCCGCTACACTCAAGTGCCAGCATCCCCCTGCCAGCATCCTTCTCCCGCGCCGCCGGCTCCTCCCATGCCGCTCATCGAGGTCACCGCGGTCGCCAAGCACTACGACCTCGGCACGGTCCGCGTCGAGGCCCTCAAGGGAGTGTCGCTGGCGATCGAGCGCGGGGAGTATGTCGCGCTTGTCGGCCCGTCGGGGTCGGGGAAGTCGACGCTCATGAACACGCTCGGCTGCCTCGACCGCCCCAGTTCTGGAAGCTACCGGCTCGACGGCCGGGAGGTGGTGACGCTCTCCAAGGATGAGCGCGCTGCGGTCCGCAACCGCCACCTCGGCTTCGTGTTCCAAAACTTCAACCTCCTGGCGCGGACGTCGGCGCTGGAGAATGTCGAACTGCCGCTGATCTATGCCCGGGGGATCCCCGCCCGGGAGCGGCGCAAACGGGCCCGCGAGGCGCTCGAGAGCGTCGGCCTGGCCGACCGGCTCGACCACCATCCCGCCCAGCTCTCCGGCGGCCAGCAGCAGCGCGTGGCGATCGCCCGGGCGCTCGTCAACGGCCCCTCGATCCTGATGGGCGACGAGCCGACCGGCAACCTCGACAGCCGCACCGGCCAAGACGTGATCGCGCTGTTTCGCCGTCTCAACCTCGAGCAGGGGCTGACGGTGATCATCGTCACGCACGATCCGGAAGTCGCCGCGAGCGCCGATCGGATCGTCACGCTCCGCGACGGGCTGATCCTCTCCGACGTCCGGGCGGCGGGCGCCGTCGAGCCTGCTCACTCATAGCGCAGCGCCTCGATCGGATCGAGCCGGGCAGCGCGCCTGGCCGGATACCATCCGAAGAACACACCGACGATCGCCGCGAACAGGATCGCGAGCACGCCGGCCGGCACCGAGATCACGATCGGCCAATCGGTGCCGCTGGAATAGGCATTGATGGCCATCGTCAGGCCGGCCGCGCCGGCCACGCCGAGCGTGAAGCCGACAAGCCCGCCGAGCGCCGAGAGGAGCACCGCCTCGAGGAGAAACTGCCGGAGGATGTCGCCACTGGTGGCCCCCAGGGCCATCCGCAGGCCGATCTCCTTGGTGCGCTCGGTGACGCTCACGAGCATGATGTTCATGATCCCCACGCCGCCGACCAGGAGCGAGATCCCGGCGATCGAGGCGAGCATCGCCGTCATCACGCCCGTCACGACGCCGAGCGCCTTGGCGATCTCGGTGGTGTTTTGCACCTGGAAGTCGTTGACTTGCCCCGGCGCGATCCGGTGGCGGTCGGCGAGGAGGTGGCGGATCTCCCGTTCCGTGCCGCGCATCCCGTCGACACTCCGGGCGGAGACGAGAATCGCGTGCACCCCCTTGAAGCCGTTCCCCACCAGCCGCTTGCGGGCCGTCGAATAGGGCATGAGGAGGATGTCGTCTTGGTCGTCGCCGACGATGTTCGCCCCCTTCTTCTCAAGCACCCCGATGACCCGGAAGGGAATGTTGCGAATGCGGACGATGCCCCCGATCGGATTGGCCGTCTGGAACAGCCGCGCCGCGACGGTGGTGCCGAGAACACAGACCTTCTCCGCCCCCGCCACGTCGCGCTCGCTAAAGAAGCCCCCGCGGCGGACCTGCCAGCTTCGCACCGTCGGGTAGTCGACCCCGACCCCAAACATCTGCTTCGGGCTCCAGTTGGTGCCGGCATGGATCGCCTGGCCGGCAGCGGCCACCAGCGGCGTGACGGCAAGCACGCTTTGGCACTCGGTGGCGATCGCATCGACATCCCCTTGGGAAAGGGTCTGGAGCGGCCCCTGGCGCACGCCCCCCCGTTCGCCGGTGCCAGGGATGACGACGATCACGTTGGTGCCGATCGCCGAAAACTGCCCGCGGATCATCTCGGCAGCGCTCTGGCCGACTGAGACGAGCGTCGTCACCGCAGCGATGCCGATCACGACTCCGAGCACGGTCAGCAGGGCGCGGAGCCGGTTCTTCTGGAGCGAGCGGAAGGCGAGTTGCAGCGTGACCATCGGCCCTCCGGGCTCGAGCCCGATTCAGTCGTTCCCCGTTCAATCGTCCTTGGGAGCGATCCCGACGACGAGCCTCTGTCCCGGCTCGACATCCCCGGAGACGATCTCGGTGGCGCGGTGGTCGCCGATGCCGGCGGTGACCGGGATGCCGCGGAGGAGTCCGTCGGCCTCGACCACCCACACGTGCCGCCGTTTCCGTTCCCCCTCCGCCTCGGCCTTGGCGCTCGCCGAGGGTGACTCGCCGCGCGCCTGGTCGTCCGCCTCCAGCGCCGTCCCATCGAGGATCACCCGGTCGGCCTCGCGGACATGGTCGCGAACGGGATAGAAGCGCAGCGCTGCGTTGGGGACCTTGATCACGCCGTCGCGGCGATCGACCTGAAACGAGATCTCGGCCGTCATCCCGGGGAGGAGCTTGAGCTCGGGATTGGGCGTGGAGAGGACGACCGGATAGGTGACGACGTTCTGGGTGGTCGTCGAGGCGAGGCGGATCTGGGCGATCTTTCCCTCGAACACCGCCCCCGGATAGGCATCGACGGAGAACTGCACCGACTTCCCCGATTCCTGCGCGAGCCGAATCTGGCCGATGTCGGCTTCATCGACGGAGGCGAAGATTCGCATCTCACGGCGCATGTCGGGGGCGATGACAAACAGCTCCGGCGTTTGAAACTGCGCGGCGAGTGTCTGGCCGAGCTCAACCTTGCGATCGATGATGATCCCGGCGACTGGCGCGAGGATCTTCGTGTAGCCGAGGTTCGCTTCGGAGGTGTCGAGGTTCGCCTCGGCCTGCTCGATGGCCGCCTCGGCCATGACGATCTCCGCCTCCATCCCTACGCGGGTGAAGTGGGCCTGATCGAGCTCGCTCTCGGAGATCGACGCGACGTTGCGTTCGGCGAGGGCGTTGGAGCGGTCCTCTTCGCGGCGCGCCTGCTGGAGGCGGGCCGCACCGCGCTCGAGCTCGGCGCGGCGGGCGGCGAGGGCAGCCTTGTCGCGCGCGACGACGGCCCGGTAGGTGCGCGGATCGATCTCGGCGAGGAGATCCCCTTCTTTCACCTCGCCGTTGAAATCGCTGTGGAGGCCGACGATCGGTCCGGAGACGAAGGCCCCGACATGGACCGACTGGACCGGCTCAATCGTGCCGGTGGAGTTGATGACCTCGATAACATCCCCCTTCTCGGCAGCGAGGGTGTCAAACTTCGGCCGGTTGCGGGCGGCCCACCAGGCGGTAGCCGGCTGCCAGCCCGCCGCCGTGGCACCGGCGAGGACCGCGACAACGACGATGAGCTTGAGGAGGCCACGCACGACAAGGTTTCTCTTGGGGGGATTCTCACTATACCGCTGCCGCAGCGACCGGCCGCCGGGGGGGCGGAGATCGGCGGCAAGGAGGGTCGCTCTGGCCCTGGGCCGGCCCCCCGTGCGATACTTTGCAGATTCAGGGCCTTTTTCTCCAGCCCATCATCGTAGCGATGCCCTCTTCCGCCCGGAGCCGCCGCGACTCTTCCTGCCCTCGGCCGTCGCGCCGCGGCCTGCTCACGGCGGGCCTGGCCGGTCTTGGGGGATTGTCGCTTGTCGATCTGCTCCGGGCCGATGCCACGCCTGCCGCCGTGCGGCGGTCGGTGATCCATGTTCATCTCGACGGCGGTCCGCCGCAGATGGACACGATCGACATGAAGCCCGATGGCCCGGCGGAGGTGCGGGGGGAGTTTTCGGCGATCGCCACGGCGGTGCCGGGGATTCACGTCTGCGAGTTGTTGCCCGGGCTCGCCAGGCTTGCCGATCGGTTTGCCTTTCTCCGTGCCGTCGTCGGCTCGGCCGGTCAGCACGACGCCTTTCAGTGTCAGTCGGGCTACGACCCAGAGCATCTGAAATCGCAGGGGGGCTGGCCGGCGATCGGCTCGATCCTCTCCAAGCTCCATGGTCAGCCGGGTGACACGGCGCCGTTGTTTGTCGATTGTCAGCAGGGGCGGGGGATGGTGCGCAACAGTGCTCGTCCCGGTTTCCTCGGGCCGGCGCATGGTCCTTTCCGGCCTGACATTGGCGATCTCTTTGCCCGGCCGCTCGAGCCGGGGATGGTGGGGGAGCTTGCCGCCCGGGGGAGCGACTTCGCCACATCACTCTCGCTCTCTCCTTCGCTCTCGGTCGACCGGCTGGGGAGTCGCCGGGCGCTTTTGCAATCGCTCGACGGCTGGAAGCGGCAGGTGGCGTCGACGGATTCGCTTGGTGCAGGGGATCGCTTCCACGATCAGGCGATTGGGATTCTGACCTCGGGGCGGGTGGCGGCGGCGCTCGATCTGGAGTCGGAGTCGCCGGAAGTGCTCGCGCGCTATTCCATGACGACGCCGGAGCTACCGGCATTCGAGACCGCCGATGGGCCGCGGGGGGTGCTCAAGTTTCTGCTTGCCAGGCGGATGGTGGAGGCTGGCGTGCGCTGCGTGAGCATCTCTTTGAGCGACTTCGACACGCATGCCGGCAACTATCCCCGTCTGCGGCAGGTGCTGCCGATTCTCGACGCCGGTCTCTCGGGGCTGGTGCTCGATCTCGAGGAGCGCGGGATGCTCGACGACGTGATGGTGGTGGTGTGGGGGGAGTTTGGCCGGACTCCAAAGATCAACAAAGATGGTGGTCGTGATCACTGGCCGGCGGTCTCGCCGGCGCTCCTTGTGGGCGGCGGGATTCGTGGCGGGCGTGTCCTTGGCGAGACGGATCGGTGGGGGGGAGCGCCGCTTGGCGGGGCGGTGACATTTAAGGACGTGACGGCGACGATCTGGCATTGCCTAGGGATCGATCCGCAGGCGACGACGCTGACCGACGTGACGGGCCGGCCGCATCCGCTGATTGACCGCGGTCGGATCCTGTCGGAGCTGCTCTGACGGCACGTTGCCCCCCCGGATCGGTCAGCCCGTAGCCGACGTGTCCCGCGGCCTGCCACCTCGACCCGGGCCACGATTTCAGGCCCGTCGGGGCTTCGGCAGCCGTTCTTGTTGGCAGGGGTGGGGGGCCGTACGATGACCGGGGCCAGGGCGTGGCAACCAAACCGCGCCGGGCATTGTGCTCCCGTAGCTCAGTTGGATAGAGCGGAGCTTTCCTAAAGCTCAGGTCGCAGGTTCGATCCCTGCCGGGGGTACCTTCTGTTTGCCGTTTTCCGGGGAGTGAAGGCGTTTTTTGCGGGATTGGTGAAGGCCTGACGGCTCTGGAAGAGCGTTGGGGAGCGTTGACTGTGCCGGGTAGTGTGCCGGAATTCCCGTCTCCGTTTCCCAGTCCGCCGGTCGCACCGCGTGGTAGTGCCGGTGCCGCATCCGGGCCGTGTTGCCGATCTAGGCGTTGATCGCCTTCTCGGCAACGCCTTGCCGCTCGAGATCGTCGGAGCAACTGCCCCGCAGGTTCGCAAACAGCTTCGGCCAGGCGGCGACCTTGGCCTTCTTCTCCCCGATCCGCTTGGCGTGCGTGGCGATGTTCGTCGTACTGCGGACAAGCGGGATGACGTACATGGCGCCCTTCTCCCGATTGCGGTAGGCCCGTTCGAGGTGTGGGGCTGGTCGGAGTAGACCCGGGTGGCTTCGAGGCTGGGAGAGGGCGCGAAATCCTGGATGCGGGTCTCGCTGGAGGAGGTCTGGTCGGTGCCATCGTTGTTCGCACCGTCGTGGCCCTAGAGCCTGGCGATCTCATCCTGCACGGCTTGTTCACACGACTGGTACGCGCGCCTGACGACCATCTGGAAGCCCTGGGTGGCGTTGAGGAGCGTGTTGTCGAGTTCGGCCTCATCGTGCAACTGGCCGAGGCGCTGGAGAAGCCCGGCAAGCCGACCTTCTTCGAGACGCCCGCGTGGAGCTTGAGCATGGGGTGGGTGTCCTTCGTAGAGCTGGAGGTTGGGAATGAAAAAGCGACGGGCGATCTCGTGGAGATCCTCGCCGGTCTTGCGGGCCACGGCGTCGAACAGGTCGCGGTCACTCATGCGGGCGAGATAAAGCAACACCTTTTCTGTAAATCGCGGATTTCAGAGGCGGGTCATCTGGCT
>JBAWVV010000041.1:0-17283 GCA_037147115.1 Planctomycetia bacterium
TTTCTAGGGGGCCTGAGCCTTGCAAATGAGAGCAGGATTCAACTATGATTTTGACGATGTTTGCAGGGGGTTTCTTTTCCAGTTCGCGTGTCTATATCTATTTTTCTTTTCCCAATCGTCCGCTCTGGACCCAAAAGGAGCGTTTTCATGTCTCATCGTTTCCTTGGTGTGAGCCGTAAAGGCTTCACGCTCGTCGAGTTGCTGGTGGTGATCGCCATCATCGGCACGCTCGTCGGTCTTCTGTTGCCTGCTGTCCAGTCTGCCCGCGAGTCGGCCCGCCGCTCCGCCTGCACCAACAACCTCAAGCAGATTGGCTTGGCGATGCACAATCACCACGACACCAATCAGATGTTCCCGCAGAGCGTCGGGTGGGGGCCGGATTACGGCGGTGCGTACTACTTCTCCGACAAGGTCTATCTTCTCAACTTCCTTGAGCAGGGGGGGATCGCCAAGAACCTGAATCCGAAGGATGGCGGCGCCTACTTCCCCGGTTGGTCCGGTCAAAACTCCCTCGGTTTGAGCGGCCGCATCCCCGCTTTCAATTGCCCGTCGAATCCCAACGCGATCAACGGCGGTCAGGCGAACACCACCTACTCCATCAACAACGGCACGTCGTGGTCGCAGCACACATCGGGCGGTGGCGTCTATCAGGGGGAACGTGACGGCAGGGTTCGCAGCAACGGCATCGCGTCCTATCGCAATGCCGAGAAGACCTACGGTGCGGCACCTGTCACGATGGCGGGGATCACCGACGGCACGGGCAAAACGGCGATGTACTCGGAGTTCATCATCGAGAACTGGGACGGCAACGTCTCCGACAATCCGAAGCTCTGGAAGTCGCAGGTTTACTCTTGGGCCGACGCTGGCAGCTGCACTGCCGACGTCCGCAACAACTGCCTCAAGCAGACGGGGCTGAACGACGCTGGTGGAGGCCGTGTCATGCGTGGCGGTGGTTGGTCGTGGTCGATGGCGGCCACCAGCGGTGCCTATGCTCACACGATGATGCCCAACGAGAAGAGCTGCCAGACGACCGACAGCGACTGGTGGGGAACCAACGTGCTGGCCGCGACGAGTGCCCACACCGATGGCGTGAACGTGGCCAAGGCCGACGGGTCGGTCACCTTCATCACCGGCAACGTTTCCAATCAGATCTGGTGGGCCATGGGCACCCGGAACGGTGGCGAGACCGCCTCCGACGAAAACTGACCGGGGCTCTCGTCCTGTTGTTTCCAAGCGGCCGCCGGAGGGCGACTCCTCCGGCGGCCGCAGTTATTTCCTTGCCAAGGTGTTCCATGCCATCGTGGAGGAAAGCCCGATGGTGTCCGGCGGAGGGAGGCCCGCGACGCCGATGATGTTTGCAGCAGCGCATCTTCCCGACGGCAGCCCAGCCAACGCTGCAGCGCCCGGCCACGCTGGCCGCGGTCGCTCTCGGCTTTCCGGGCTCGTGATCGGGGCGGCGGGGCTGCTGCTCGCTGCGGTGGTCGGTGCGGTCGCCTGGAGCGGGCAGGGGCTGGGCGAAGCGCGGCTCCGGGCCAAGCACGGGCTGTGGAGCGAGGTTCACGCCCCGGTCGAGCGCTACCTGTGGCTCCATCCCCGCAGCCCAGAGGCCAACCTCCTCGCGGCCGAGGCGCTCGTCAAGGACGACTCCCTCCCGCTCAATCAGCGGATCGGTGGGTCGGTCGCCCGGTTGCGGACGATCCCCGACGATGCCCCGCAGGCCGTCGAGGCCCGGCTCGCCGAGGCGCGGGTTCATCTATTTCTCAACTACAGCCCCTCGGCGGCTGAGATGGCGCTGCGGCGGGCCCTGAAAATCGACCCCGAGGACGGCGACACGAATTACCTGATGTGGAAGCTCCTCGACCTGACCCGGCGGAGCGAGGAGGTGGAGCCGTTCTTCTGGAAGGTGCTCGCGTCGCGGCCGGAGGGGCAGCGGGCGATCGTGCTCCGTGACTGGTACTTGAGCCAGTTCTATCCGCTCACGTCGACCTCCGAGCTCGACCGAATGATGGCCTTCCGGATCTCGCCGATCGACGATGCTGCGATCGTGGAATCGAACCGGCTTCTCCGCTTCCGCGCGTCGGAGCCCGATTCGCCGCTGTGCAACGGAGCGATGGCGCGGTGGTTTCGCACCCAGGGTGATCTGCCGTTCGCGCTCGATCTGCTCGACAAGACCCCGGTGGCGGATCCACCGGAAGGGACCTGGGAGCCGTTTTTCCGCGGCACGCTTGTCGATGTTCTCCTCGATCTCGGTGAGATCGACCGGGGGGGAGAGGAGTTCGACCGCTGGCCGGCCGGCGACCAGAGCCGGGATTATCTCCTTGCCCGCGGCCGGGTCCTCCAGGATGCCCGCGACGATCCCGCCGGTGCCGCGGCGGCCTATGCGGAATCCCTTGCCGCTTGGCCCGGGGCGATCGACTGGCGGACGATGAACCGGGCCGCCAACTGCTTCGCGCGCGCCGGCGACGAGGAGGGAGCGACGGCGATGCGCAAGCGCGCGGCCAAGCTTGAGGCGCTGATGGACGACAAGCTCCACGATCACTTGCGGATCGTGCTCGGGCAACTCGACAATCCAGCCGCCCTCGAGGAGGTGGTCGCCTTCTACCGGGAGATCGGCCGGCCCCAGGAAGCGGGAGCCTGGAGCGGCTACATTGATCAATTTGGGCGGCGGGCGGGCGGTGACGGACTTTCGGCCGAAGCCATGCCGGCCGGATCGTGACGATTCGGTTCTCCCGGCCACGACTTTCGGTGTGGATCGTTTGGTAGCTATCGTTTGATACGGCTCAATTATTCTTCAACGAAGGGGTGCTGTGATGGTGCGCTTTGCTGGGTTGGCGGTGCTGGTGGTGGGGGCCCTGACGGTCGCGGGCTGCGGTGGCTCGGTCAAAGAGATCCCCCCGGTGAAGGAAGACGCGAAGGTGCAGGGCGACCCCAAGGCGAAGGCCATGCAAGGCATGCCCGAAGCGATGCGGAAGCAGATGGAAAACAAGAAGTAGTCGCCGGCCCGATCAAAACTGCTTCAAGGGCACTCGTTCGAGCGCGGGGAGCGGTCCGTTTCCGAGGACCGCTTCCCGCAGCTCGGTCACAAACGCGTCTTCATCGTCGCTGCGTTTGATGCCGTTGATGAGGTCGGCCGCCTGAGCGCGGTTGCCGAGGGTCGCGAACTTGTGGGCCCTGACAACCTGCGCCCAGTAGGATCCGGGGGAGCTGGCCATCATCTGCTCGAGTGATGCGATCAGTTGCTGCCGGTCCCGCAGGACGTCGGCCTTTTCCTTCCACGTCGCAAAGGTGGCGTCGTCTTTCTCGAGCGCTGCCAGCCTCTGAAGGAGATAGGCCGATTCGAAGCGCTGCTCGGCGAGCCCTTCGAGCGGCGTGAGCCATTCCCGGGCCGCCGCGGCGTCGCCGGCCACGAGCGCCAGGTTGGCAAGCTCTTCACGCGGCGTGACGCCGGCCGGATCGAGCTCGATTGCGGCATTCCAGGTGCGCCGCGCCCCCTCGATGTCGCCGGTGCGGGCGAGGGCCTTGCCGAGGAGGTGGTGGGTGGAGGCGGTCGGGCGGGCGGCGAGGCTCCGCTCGAAAAGTGGGATCGCTTCGGCGTCGCGCCCCTGATTGAGCAGGAGCGTGCCGAACTGCTCGAAGAATTCCTCCGGCGGCAGCTGGAGGCCGAGGCCGTCCGGGGCCAGCGCCTCGGCACGCTGGTAGGCGAGGATCGCTTCGTCGGGATTGCTCCGGTCGGCTTGAATCGCGCCGAGGAGGATATTGCCTCGGGCGCCTTGGCCGGACAGGGCGGTGAACTGCTCGGCGCTCTCGAGGGCCTCCGTGAGGAGCCCGAGGCGCGTCCGGCAGGTGGTCAGCTCGTAGAGGGCATCGGCGTCGGTCGGGCGCAGCCGCAAGCACTGTTCGAGGAGCGGGGCGGCCCGCGACCACTCGCTGCGAACCATGTGGGCCCTGGCCCAGGCCCGCAGTTCGTCGATCGTGGCGGCCCCGATGCGTTTGTAGATCTCGATCGCCTCGTCGGCACGGCCCAGATCGGAGAGCGCCCGGGCCCGATCGGCCTCGGCCCGCTCGGAGCCGGGATGGAGCTCGAGGTAGTACTCCGCCAGCGCCAGGGCCCGCGGGGCCTGTCCACGGGCGAGGGCCGCCTCGGCGTCGCGGAGCGGGCCCTCCTGCCACCATTGCCAGGCGACCACGCCCCCGAGGGCGGCGGCGATCGCGACGACGAGCGCCAGGAGCTTCCGCAGGGGGGTGCGGAAAAACGGGGTTCCGGAGACGCGGGGCGGCTCGGCGGAAGGCGGAGGCGAATGGGTCACGGCAGGAAGATCATGGAGGTTGGTCGGGCGGGCGGCGGAGCGTCCGGGGGCCCGAACCATCATCGCATCCCGACGGCTCTCCTCCCATCCCGGCGGCTCGCATCCAGCTGGCTCACATCCAGCTGGCTCACATCCAGCTGGCTCACGGGGGAGCAGTCATGCGCTCGGGGCTCTCGCCCTCCAGAACACGGTAGTAGCCGTCCCCCTCGAGGCTGAAGTGGTCGACCCGCCCGGAGGGCCAATGGATTGTGACGTCGGCCGGGGAGTCGCCCGGGGGAAGGGTGACGAGGATTCGCGGATCGTGGCTGGAGAGATAGCTCCCCCCGGAGGCGATCGGCCGGATGGTCTTCCGGCCCTCACAGCTCACCTCGACCCGGCCGCCGATCGGCGGGATCCGCGAGGGGGTGCGGAGGTCGAGGCCGAGGAACCGGCCCGGGGCGGCCGTGTCGTCGCGGAGGAGGGCGATGGGGGAGATGTTGTGGCTGACGGCGAGGTCGAGATCGCCGTCGTTGTCGTAGTCGGCGCCGGCGGCGGCCCGACCGAGCCATTTTCCGCCGAAGTAGGTGCCGCCGACGTCGTCGGAGACATCGACAAACGTGCCGTTGGCGGCCTGCCAGAGGAGCTGCGGCTGCATCTGGTAGGGCTGGACACTGGGCCCGAGGACATGCCCGGTGGCGACGAACATCTCCATCCGGCCGTCGCGGTCCCAATCGAGCCCCACGGTGCCGAAGCCGAGGTTGTGGAGGCTCGTGGCGGCGATCCGCGTCTTCCGGCTGACGTCGGCGAAGAGGAGCTGGCCGAGGTTTTGGTAGAGCGTGTTCTTCGCCTGATAGAAGTGGGCGAGGAAGATGTCGGGGCGGCCGTCACCGTCGAAGTCCTCAGTAACGATCCCCATCGAGGCCTCGTTCTCGCCGTCGTCGCTGACCGCACAGCCGGCGGAGGTGGCGAGCTCCTCGTACCGGGCCGGGGCCCCCTGCGCCGAGCGCTGTGTGTAGAGGTAGTTAGGGGTCATGTCGTTGCCGACATAGACCTCGGGGAGGAGATCGTCGTCGAGGTCGACGATCGATACGGCGAGCCCCTTCCCGCGGCCGTTGGTCTCGGTGAAGCCGAGGTCGGCGGAGCGTTCCTCGAACGTTCCGTCTCCCCGGCTCACCCACACCTGATCCTGCTCGCCGACATAGCTTCCGGGGCCGCAGTAGCCGCGCCCCTGCGAATAATCGCAGGCTTTGTTGTTGCCGAGCCGATTGTCGAGGAACGTGCAGGCGTAGAGGTCGAGCTGGCCGTCGTGGTCGAGATCGGCGAAGGCGGCGCTGGTGCCCCACTTCGCGAACTCGATCCCGGCGCGAGCGGTGACGTCGGTGAACGTGCCGTCGCCGTTGTTGTGGAGGAGAACGGCGGGGCCGAAGTTGGCGAGGTAGAGATCGGGGAACCCGTCGGCGTCATAGTCACCGACAGCGACCCCCTGGCCGTAGTGGTCGTCGCCGATACCGGCCACGGCCGACACATCGCGAAAGCCCGCCGTACCGCGGCCGCGGTAGAGCCGGTCGCGGTGTTCGCCATCCCCGACCGCTGACTTCTCCAGCCGGCAGCCCTCCGTCAGATAGAGATCGAGCCAGCCGTCGAGATCGATGTCGAGCCAGGCGGCGCCCCCTCCCATCACCTCGACGATCAGCCAGTTGCCGGCGGCTTCGTCGTTGAAGTAGGTGAAATCGATCCCCGACTCGCGGGCAACATCGACAAACCGGGGGGGCGTGGCGGGCGCCGGTCGCGGCGTCGCCACGACCGTCTTCCGCGCCTTGTCGCTGGTGCGGGGGGCCGGCTTCGCCTCGGGCCCCTTCGCCGGCCCGCTCGGCGCGGGGGATCCGGGGCGGCAGGCCACGGGCACCGCCAAGAGGATCATCGCGAGGCACGCCACCGCCAGACGCCAGGAATGGGATGCTCGGGAAGAGGAGCGACTCATCGGGGGGGATCCTCGCGCAGAACCAGCGGCTGGGCGGCGGGGGTGGCCGGTTCGATGATGAGCCACTGCCCGCCACCGCCGATCCCCGGCAGCGGCGTGATCCGCCCTCCGGGCCAGCGGATCGAGAACGAGGGGGCGGGGCCGTCGGCAGGCAGGGAGAAGAGCACGCGCTGATCGCGCGACGACTGGTAGCCGCCTCCCCCCTTCACATGCTCGGTGCGGATCAGGTCGCCGGCGGTCATCGTCACCACGGCGCCGAGACCATCGCGGTTGCCCGCCGTGCCGACGAGCCGGAGAACGGTGCTCATTCTGCCTTCCTGTTGCGAATGGCCACGGTCGTTGCGGAGGAGAGTGGCCGGTTCGTCGCGGTGGTTGAAGGCGAGGTCGTGATCGCCGTCATTGTCGAGGTCGACGGCGGTCACCCCGCGCCCCTGGTGCTTGGTGATAAAGTACGGCCCGAGGTGGTCGCGGGGGGGCTCGCGGAACCGGCCGCGCTGGTTGTGGAGGAAGAGGGGAAGTTGCTGGAGCAGTGCATTGTCGCCGGTCTTGTGCCGGTCGTCACCGACATGGCCGTTGGTGATCACCGCATCGCTCCAGCCATCGAGGTCGAAGTCGGCGAACTGGATCCCCCAGCTCACGTACGGCAGGCTCGGTGATCCAGCGCCGCTGGTGTCGCTGACGTCGCGGAAGATCCCGTCGGCCGAGCCGGCGAAGAATAGGTTCGCCTCCCCTTGAAAGTCGGTGACCATGATGTCGACCTGCCCGCGGTTGCCGGTGTCGGCAAGGTCGACCCCCATGCTCGACTTCACCCGCCCCTCATGATCGTAGGCGGTGCCCGACAGGTCGCTGGAGTCACGGAATGCCCCCCGGCCGTCCCCGAGCCAGAGGGAGTTCGGATTCATGTCGTTGGCCACGTAGAGATCGATCGATCCGTCGCCGTTGACATCGGCAGCGATCACCCCGAGGGCCCGGCCGGGGCGGCCGTCGACCCCCGCCGCCGCCGTCACGTCGGTGAAGGTGCCGTCGCCGTTGTTGCGCCGCAGCACATCTGCCTCCGGCTCGACCGTCAGCGGGCTGCAGAACACCCGCAGGCCGGCGGCCCGGTCGCCACAGTAAGGATTCGTCTCCGGCGTCCATTTGCCATACCGGCAGACATAGAGATCGAGGAGCCCGTCGCCGTCGGCATCGACGAAGGCGGCGCTCGAGCTCCACCGGCCGTCGTCGAGGCCTGCCGCCGGGCTCCTCGGTTCGAACGTGCCGTCGCCCCGGTTGTGGAACAGGACGTCGCCGCCGTAGCCGGTGAGGAACAGATCGGGGAAGCCGTCGCCGTCATGGTCGCCGACGGCGACGCCATGGCCGTAGCGGGCATACCGCAGGCCACAGCGCTCGGTGACGTCGTCAAACCGCCAGCCGCCGAGATTGCGGAAGCAGCGGGCGCTGGGAGTCACCGCGGCCTCGTCGACGGGAAAGGGAACGCCGCTGACGAAGACGAGATCGTGGCGGCCGTCGAGATCGAAGTCGATCGCCCCGAGGCCGCTGCCGTTGGCCGAAGGAAACGGCTTCTCCGCCGAATCGCCGGAGTGATGGACAAAGTCGATCCCCGACGATGGTGTGACGTCGGTGAACCAGGTCGGGCCGGTGAAGGGCTCGACCGGCTCAACCGGCGGAGACTGCCGCTGTGATTCCTCGACCGCGACGGGCGCTGCCGGCGGCAGCGCGGCAGGTTGCGCACACCCCAAGGCGAGCACGCCGGCGAGGATCGCGGTGGCCGACAGCCAGCGGAGGCAAGAGTTCGCCGTGGCCTGCCGGAACGACGTCGGAGGGGGATGGGATTCAGACATACACGGGCTCAAAAGTAGAACTCAATCCCCTCGGCCTTGAAGGCAGCCTTCTCCTCGGGGAGGAACTCGTCGCCGAGTTTCTCGAAGCCGCCGTCGGCCCGGAACGCCTCGAGAAACGCGTTCACTTGCTCGCGCAACTCGCGGTCGGCCGGCCGCAGCCCGACGGCCCAAGATTCCTCGCGGAACGGTCGGAGAAGGGCCCGCGTGCTGTCGGGATGACGCTTGTGGTTTTGATAGACCGAGAGGGAGTCGTAGATGAAGGCGTCGGCCTTTCCCTGCACCACCTCAAGGACCGCGGCAGACTCCTTGTCGAGGACGAGGAGGCGGGCCTGCTTAAAGGTTGACGAGGCGAATTGGTGGCCGGTGGTTCCCTTCTTTACCGCCACCGTCCGCCCCTTGACGTCGAGGTCATCGGCCCCCTTCACCGCCGACTTCGCCCCCACGAGGAGCGCCAGCCCCGTCTTCAGATAGGGCTCCGAGAAGGCGATCGACTTGGCCCGCTCCGGGGTCGCCGTCATCGATGAGATGATGCAGTCGATCTTGCCGACTTTCAGGGCGGGGATGAGGCCGTCGAAGGCGATGTTCTCGATCACCACGCCGCGCTCGAGGTGTTGCCCGAGCGCCTCGGCGATCCGCACGCTCACCCCCGTCGGCTTGCCGCCCGCGTCGGTCATCTCAAACGGCGGGTAGGCCAGTTCCATGCCGACTTTGAGGGGCGGGGCCGCGGCGGCGGATCCTGGAGCAAAGCAGGCAGCCACGGCAACGATGAGCGCAACGAGAAACCGATGGGGGTCCATGATGAGCCTTCAGTGCCAAGGGGGAGGGCGCGGAGCGAGTCAGGGGCTCACTGGCCGCGGATGCAGTAGACCGCGTCGGAGGAACGGATGAGGAGCGCGTCGCCGCTGACAGCCGGCGTCGACCAGAACACCTCCCCGTCGGCGCCCAGATCTGATTCGGCGAGAACTTCGTAGTCGGGGCCGGTCTTCAAAACGATCGTCTTGCCGAGCTCGTTGACGAGGTAGATCCGTTCACCGACGACGATCGGGCAGCCGACCGCCTGCGTCCCGCCGGGGAGCCGCTTGCGGTACTTCTCCTCCCCCGTCCGCTTGTCGTAGCAGACGGCGGTGTTGCCGAAGAAGTAGAGGAAGTCACCAACGACAACGGGGGAGGGCATGCCGGCCCCGCTCTTGTTGCGGTTCCAGGGGACGGTGGCGCTGGTCCCCCCGTCTTTCCCGGGCGAGATGTCGCCGCTGGCGCCGGCGAGGATCGCCGCCGCCGGAGCTTTCGAGCCGGGGCTCGAGGTCCCGAAGTAGACCCCTTCGGCATCGGCGCCGAGCGAGCAGGCAAACGACGTGTCGAGCCCGCCGTACCGCCAGCGCTCGCTCCCATCGGCCAGGCCGTAGGCGACGATCGAGCCCTGGCCGCCGGTCACGACCTCGGTGGTGCCGCCGTTGTTCCAGATGATCGGCGTGGCCCACGAGGCCCCCTTGGTGCGGGTGGCCGTCCACAGATCGGCGCCGGTGGCGGCGTCGAGGCAGTGGAGATCGCCGGCATCGTCGTTGTAAAGCTGGACGAGGAGTTTGCCGTCGTGGAGCACTGGCGAGGCGCCGGTGCCGAAGGCGTTTGTGATCGGCTGCGGGCCATACTCGCGCTTCCAGCGTTCGTTGCCGTCGCGGTCGAGGGCGACGACGGTGCCGGTGGCGCCGAAGAACGCCCACACGCCGTCAGGCGTAGCGCAGGGGGTTTCCGTGGCGTAGGTGTTGGAGGCGTGCGTGGCATATTTCGGCGCCTGCTCAACGACGGTCTTCGACCAGATCAGGCTCCCGTCGGTGGCATCGAGGCAGAGGACGCGCCACTGGACCGGATCCTTCGGCGGCTTCCCCCACCCCATTGTGGAGAGATCCATCACGCCCCCCGTCATCCCCTTCGGTTTCCGTCCCCCCGGGATCACGGCCGTCGTCAGATAGATTCGCCCATCGACACTCACCGGCTGCGACCATCCCGCGCCGGGGATCGCCGACCGCCAAACGATCTTCCCCTTGGAGCCGGGAGACTTGTCCCAGGCGAGCGGGAGCGCCGCATCTGCGACCAGCCCCAACGCCGGTCCCCCGCGGAACTGCGGCCAGTCACCGGCGGAGGGTGCCTGGGCGCGGGCGTCGAGGGCGCTCGTCGCCAGCCAAGCGTAGGCCACGGCGATCGTGATCGCATTCAGAACGGGGCGCTGACATCGCATCGGAGGTTCCTCTCGACGGGGGCGAGGGTGAAGCCGGGAAGGACCGGTGAAGGGAAAAAGGAAACTGATAAGAAGTGTAGACCTTCCCCCTTCTGATGGGACAGATCGCCCCGACCGAACGCTTGGCCGCCTGGCCAGGCTTGGCACTCCCCTCATCCCATGGCGAGCGGGAGACCGGGGCGCCGTCTGGCCGGTCGATCTCCAGTAAACTGCCTGCTGTGCCGGCCCGGTCACGCCGGGCGATTGACTCAAGGGGGAAAGACTGGTGTGTCGTCATCGTCTGGGCCCGTGGGTCGCCATCGCGGTAATCGTGCTGGCTGGTGTCGCCAGCTCGAGTTTTCCGCAACCGTTGCGGGCCCAGTCCCCTGATCTGCAGCCCGATCTGCTGCCGTTGACCGCGGAGCAACGCCAGACCCTCGAGAATGGCTTGCGGGCGTTGAACGAATCCCTCGACGCTCCCGAGGGGAGACACCCGGCGGAGCTTGCCGATGCGGCCATCTTCGCCAAGGGGGTAGCCTGGGCTCTGCGGAACGACCGTGCGTTCTCCGCCAACGATGTCCAGCAGCTTAAGTGGGCCCTTGATCGTGGCGCCGAGCGGGTGGCGGCGCTGGCCAAGGGCCGACGCCCCTGGGGGAACCGGCGGGGCAGGGTGGTCCTCGGGTATGTGTCGCAGGTCGACGGCTCCCGGCATCCCTACAGCCTCATCGTGCCGAAAAACCATGACCCGCAGCAGGCGATGCGACTCGATGTCGTGTTGCACGGGAGCAGCCGTCCGGTCGGCATGAGCGAGGTGCGCTTCATGGCTCGGTTCGACGAGGGAGACGAGGCCCACGGCGACCCCCCCGACGCCCCGTTCATCGAGCTCCATCCACTTGGCCGGGTCGAGAACTGCTATCGCTGGTCCGGCGAGACCGATGTTTTCGAGGCCATCGAGGATGTCTGTCGTCGCTACCGCATCGACCGCGATCGGATCGTTCTCCGTGGCATGTCGATGGGGGCCTCGGGAACGTGGCATCTGGGGCTCAAACATCCGGACCGGTTCGTGGCGCTGGGGCCGTATTGCGGGTATGTCGACACCCATCGTTTCTCCGAGACGCCGATCCCCGGGTTCATCAAGGTCGGCCTCTTGCCGGCGCACCAGGAACTCGGGCTCCACATGCTCGATTCCGTCGACTATGCCGCCAACGCCGGGGTCGTGCCGGCGATCGCCTGCATGGGGGGGGAGGATGTCTTCTTCCAGGCTCATGTGCTGATGGAAGCAGCGATGCGCCGCGAGGGGCTGGAGATGGTCAACCTCATCTCCCCAGCGACGGGCCATGTCGTCGATCCCGTCACGCATGCCGAGCAGATGCGGCGGATCGCCACACACGCCGATCGCGGACTGAATCATGCCCCGCTGGAACTGCGGTTCGTGACCTGGACGCTGAAGTATGGCCGCTGTCATTGGCTGCAGATCCTCGGGCTCGATCGCCATTACACCCGGGCGGAGATCGTCGCGAGTGTCCGTGGCAACAGCCTCGAAATCGCCGAGCCTTTCAACATCAATCGGTTTTCGATCGACCTCGCCCTGCTGCCGCCGGCGGTGGAGACCGTCCGGATCGGAGCCGCCGAAGTGACTGTTCCCAGAAGCGGATCGGCCCTACGCCGCCCGCTGGTTTTCCAGCGGCATCAACAAGCGTGGAGCCTCGCCCCCGCCGACGCGCCGGTGAACCCGGGCAAACGCCCCGGCCTCCAGGGACCGATCGACGACGCGTTCACCGCCCCGTTCCTCTGCGTGCGGGGAACCGGCACCCCCTGGAATCAAGCCGTCCATGACCATGCCATCCGCAGCTTGGATCGGTTCGCCGAGGAATGGCAGCGATACTTTCGCGGTGATCTTCCCATCAAGGACGACACGGCCGTGACCGATGAGGATGTTCAGTCACGGAACCTGGTTCTCTTCGGCGACCCGGGCAGCAACTCGCTGCTGGCTCAAGCGCTGCCTCGGCTTCCGCTGGAGTGGACGAAGGAGACGCTGCGATTGGGAGGACATGACCACCCCGCTCCGGGCCACATGCCTGCCTTGATCGTCCCGAATCCGCTTTCCGGTGGTGCGGATCATTACCTCGTCATCAACAGCGGTCACACCTTCCGCGGAGCTGATCTCGGGGCGTTCAACTATCTGCTCTTTCCCCGCTGGGGCGACTGGGCCGTGGTGGAGGTTGTCCCTCCAGAGCCCGCCCAGGAACTGCCCCCGGATCGAGTCTTGGACGCGGGATTCTTCAACGAGCAGTGGCGGTTTCCCTGACTGCTCGCGAATGGCCGCGGGCTTACGGCGCCGCGAGTGCCGTCTCGGCCCGCTTCCGCCCGGCGAAGAGCAGCTCGACATCGGGATCGACGACGATCCGCTCCGGGAGGAAGTCGGTCTCGATGTCGATGCTGCCGGGAGCCTCCGCCGTCACTTCCACTGTCGCCTCGCTCCCCGCGCGCTTCGCCTCTTTCTCCTCGGGCTTCTTCCCCTCGACGCGGACCTTCACCGCCGCCCGGCCGGTGCCGATGTTGGCCAGGATCCCCGTGACCCGGTACCCGGCAGCGATCTTCTCGACCTTCGCTTCGCGCACCTCGAAATCGGGGAGATCCTTGCCGAGGATCCACCGGCCGACGTAGTCGTCAAACGCGGCCGTGTCGGGGGCGTGCGGCCGGAGGCTCTCGAGGAGATCCTCGATGAGGGGGAAGTCGAGGCCATCGGCAGTCTCGACGCCGTTGCGCCACCTCGCGATGAAGTCTTGCAGCCCGGCGAGCATCGCCTCCTCCCCCATCACCGACCGCAGCATCCAGAAGGCCCAGCCGGCGCGCTGGTAGGTAACAACGCCGTCGCCCGGCCGCGAGCCGTCGATCCGATTGATCGGCCGCTCGTTGTCGGCGCGGCGGCCAAAGACATAGCTCTGCTCCCAGCGGCGGCGGAGGGTCTTTCCCTGCTCCTCGCCGAGCTCATGGTGGACGAGCATCAGCGCCGAAAACTCGGCGAGCCCCTCGGAGATGATGTTGCCGCCGGGCCCCTTCCCTGGCGTGACGATGTTGCCCCACCACTGGTGCCCCGCCTCGTGGGCGACGATGTAGAAGGCGGCGTCGATCTTTCCCTCTTCGCGGCCCGTGGCCAGATCGGTCACTTTGAGCGGCTTGGCGAGATAGCCAATATTCTCGGAGAAGGAGATGTTGCCGGGAAAGCCCTGGGCATAGCCGGCGATCCCCGGAAACTCGGTGACGCGGAGATTCGTCCAGGGATATTCGCAGAACCACTGGCCATACTTCTCCCGCGCCGCATCGAGCGCCCGCACCATCGTCGGCACGTTGTGCTCGGTGCGGGGATGAAAATAGACGGTCGAGCGTCGGCCCGGCGCCGCCTTGAGCGGTCCGCCGACGATGTTGAAAAACCGCACCGGATGTTCGGTCTTCCAGACGACGCGACGGCGCCCCTCCCCGATCTCCTCGTTTGAGGTCTCGACGCCGCAGCCGTTCATGACCCAGCCCGACGGCCCCTCGATCGAAAGTTGTACGTCGCTCGACCAGGCGGGCCCGAAGGCGGGATCGACGCGGGTCTTCCAGTGGTCGAGCGGGTACTCCTTCGCGTCGCGCCGGTTCTTGTTGTCGACGCCGACGGAGTCGACGAATCCCGGCACGGGGAGGAAGCTCGGAGTGAAGCTCGTGAGCACCACGCCACTGGGAAGGACGAACTCACTCGCCCCGCCTGAAAGCTTCGACCACCCATCGGGAAAGCGGCCCTCGAGCCGGAATCCGACGCGGACGCCCTCCCCCGTAGCCAAAGGACGCGGCGGCCTGACGACATACAGCCCGCTGCGGTTCTCGATCGACGGGGCCGGCTGATCTTTCTTCGTCGCATCGACTGGTTGATCGTCGATCGTCCAATCGGAGGTCTGCTTGAAGTGGGGGCCAACGGTGAGGGGAATCTCCCGCATCGATAGCGCGTGGGGATTGCGGAGCGTGTAGGTGCCAATGACCTCGAGCCGGCGCTCGTTCGGAAAGAGCTTCACGGTCGCCTCGACCCGGTCGAGCGCTGGCGAGGGGGCGTTGTCCCAGGTGGTCGAGTTGCGTCGCCAGTAGGCCTTCTCGGCATTCGTCTGCGGCTTCCCCTCGAAGCCGGCGCGGACTTTTTGGCCGGTGTAGATGCCGAGAGCCACCAGCGGCAGGGCCACGAGTGCCGGCCCGATGGAAGCCTTGAAGAAGGCCGCCGGACGGAGCCTGTCGAACGTGGCGCGGAGATCGGGGAGCCGGCGCGGCCAGATCTTCAGGGCAAGCGCCACGAGCAGCGCCGCCAGCGCCAGCATCACGAGCCGATTGGCGACCAGCGCCGGCCACATGAAGCCGAGCCGGTCGAGCTCGCTCCAGCCGACGGCCCCACCGCCGAGATTCCAGGCGGTGAGCCAATTGAGCCAGCCGTAGCGGGTGAGGAAGCCGGTGAGGATCAGCGTCGCCACGCCGAGGGCGTAGGTGGCAAACCGGTTGCGCACGATCGCATGGAGCAACATCACCCAGGCCGCCCAGACGACGAGCGTCGGGGCAAGGAGCCCGCCGAGGATCAGGGCGAGCACCGGGAGCTCGAGCGGCACAGCGATCCCCGTCTGGAATCGCTGCACGAGGAGCGTGATCGCGATCGCCAGTGCCGTGAAGGCCACGATCACCAGCGCCATCACGGCATTGGCCAGCACCTTCCCGGCGAGCACGCCGGCGGTGGGGACGGGGCAGGCCCGATGGATCCCGGAAAGGCCGACACGTTCCTCGCGGACGAGGCTCTCGACGGTGTAAAAGAGAATCAGCAGTCCGAGGAGGAGGCTGAGGGCCCCGCGCGCGACTGCCGCCGCGGCGCCGGTGGTCATGAGCGCCTCGGTGTCGAGCGTCCCGGGGCTCAAGGTCGTCGCGGCCCAGGTCTGGACGAGGATCAACGGCCCGAACAGCCACAGTCCCGGGCTCTTCAGCAGCGACCAGGTCTCCTGCCGGAGGACCGTTCGGACCGTCTCGACAAAGCCCGGCAGGCGGATCGTCGTGGCAGGAAGAGCGCCGCGGGCGGCCACCGCGGCATGCTCGATCGTCGTCGGCCCCGCGGCACGGGCGGCGGCGAGGAGGCTCGCGGCATTCCCCACGCGCCGGTCGTCATGCTCGGCATGGGCAAGCCGTCGGCCGGTGGCCCACACGGCCGTGAGCCCCATGCCGATGAGGACCAGCCGGCTGACGACAAAGAGGCTGTCGGGAACGACGCGGGCGGAGTTGTAATAGGCGACGCCCCGGTCCTCGGAGAGGAACGTGCGCGAGAACCACCGAAACCCGGTCGGCTCGGCAGCCTGCATGAGCCGGTCGGCCCAGCGCGGCAGCCACTCGGGGTTGAAGTCCCAGAGGAAGAAGATCCCGGCGACCACCATCACAACCGGCAGCGCAAAGACGAGCACCGGCTGCCGCGTGCGCACCCCGGCCCACATCGACACCCCGCCGGTGAAGACCACCATCGGCAGGGCGAACCAGATCAGCGGCGCCAGGTAGCTCCACAGTGAGAACGTTGTCCGCACCCGCTGCGTCGTGTCGATCGGCCAGGATTGATAGATCGAGATCTGGAAGACAAGCCAGGCGGCGAGTACTGCGCCGAGGACGGCCAGCGCCGCGAGAAATCGGCTCCAGGCATATTCCTGCCAGGACAGTGGCGTGGCGGTGAGGAGCTTTTGGATCCGCCGGTCGCCGTCGACCAGCAGCGGCATGCCGCAGGCGACCGCTGCGAAGAAGGGGAGGACGATGGCGAAGATCACGACATCGACGAAGGCAAGGTTGAACCCGCCATTGATGGCGAGCTTCGCCCCGCCGGTGTCGGCCGAGCCGGCCGCGACCTGCACGCCGCCGGCCACGAGCCCGAGCGAGAGGAGGGCCAGGATCGCGTACATAAACACCGGCAGCGGCCGCTTCCACAACGATTTCAGCTCGAGCCGCGGGAAGGCGAGGAGGCGATCGATCATCGGGCACCCCCGGTGGGGCTCGCTGATGCGGGGATCGCCCGAGCCAGCGGCCCGGGAATCTCATGCGGCGGGCAGCGCATGAGAACGAGGTAGGCATCTTCGAGCGTGCCAGGGCTCGGCACGAATCCCTGCGGCGCCTCAGCACCGGTCGGGAGGAAGATCCGCACCCGGTTGGTGCGTCCCTCGACGAGGACAGCCGAGAGCATGCGATGGTCCTTGGCGAAAGCGGGCAGCGCGGCATCATCGACAAACCCCTCGCGGACGAGGCCATCGACGGCCGTGCGGGCAGCCGTCGGCGTTGTGTCGGAGACGACTTCCCCGGAGCGAATCACGGCGAGGCGCGGGCAGAGGGTGGCGACGTCATCGACGATGTGGGTGGAGAGGAGCACGACCCGGCCGACGCTCATCTCCGCCAGAAGCCGATAGAACCGCTGCCGCTCCTCCGGATCGAGGCCGGCGGTCGGCTCGTCGACAATCAGGATCCGCGGGTTGCCGGCGATCGCCTGCGCGAGCCCGAGCCGCTGCCGCATGCCACCGGAGTAGCCGCCGACCTTCCGCTTCGCAGCGTCGGTGAGATTGACGCGCTCGAGAAGCTCGCCGGCGAGGGCTGCCCGCCCCTTCGGCCCGGTGATTCCTTTCAGCCGCAAGAGAAACTCGAGCATCGCCTGCCCGGAGAGATCGGGATAAAACCCGAAGTCCTGCGGCAGGAACCCGAGCCGCTCGCGGACAAACGCCGGCTTCTCGACGATGTTCGTGCCGTCGAGCCACACCTCCCCGGCCGTCGGCTCGACGAGCCCGGCGACGATGCTCATGAAGGTCGACTTCCCGGCGCCGTTGGGGCCGAGGAGGCCGAACATCCCCTGTGGGACATCGAGATCGACCCCCTTGAGCGCACAGACCGGGCCGGGATGGATCTTGACGAGGCCGCGGACGGCGAGGCCTTCGG
>JBAWVV010000042.1:0-17278 GCA_037147115.1 Planctomycetia bacterium
CCCCGCAGTTATCGATCAGACAATGAGTGGTGCACTTGCCCAGATCCAGTGCATTGTTCAAAAGTCACTCTGAAGGATTGCTGGACATACAGCCTCTTGCCGAGAGGGTATGATCGGCTTGCTATCGGGAAACAAGCGACAACGGAGCGGGGCTCGAAACTTCTGCCATTCTTGGCAGTTGCCTGCGTTGGTTGCTGCCAACGGTGTCGATGCCCGGTGGGATAACCGCTTTTTCTCAACAGCGCGATAGGGCCAGCGGGCAGGCAGCTAAAGACCGAGAGCATGAACGGACTACCGGCAGCGGTGAAGATTGGCGAGGTGAAAAAATGATCTGTCCGGTAGGAATACCGTCTATCACCTGCATTGCGGCAGCAGTCTCAGAGACTTATCGATGATTCTATTCAATCGGCTTATGAAAGCGGTGCTGACCAGAACACGAAGGCTTGCCAATAGTTTCGTCCTCAATTTAATGGTACGTCGCCTTCGAAGCAGGCCGCGCGATAGCACTGCGGTGCAATCAATCGTTATCGTACGACCAGATCACCTGGGTGATTTTGTGCTGACGACGCCGCTCTTCAAGGCATTGCGGCGGAAGTTTCCTAGCGCTAAGGTTCAACTCATTGCTACTGCAGTTATTGCTCCTTTGGCCGTCGGATGCCCAGACATAGATACCGTTGTTGTAATTCCCCGAGGGTTCACCTGCTGGCGTCCATATCTTGAAATACCTCTTTTTACCACCATGCGGATTGCGTGGTTCGCCTTGCGTACTATTCGCCCTCTTCGGCCAGACATGCTTGTATTGCCGCGAGTTGACGCCGATTGGTATGGGTCTATTTGGATGGCGGCATTTTCGGGGGCATCTCGACGTTTCGGTTTTAGTGAATCGACAACACGATGGAGCGCCGATAACAACCGAGGTAGTGATCGGGTGTTCACGGACATAGTTCGAACTGCGCCCGGGACGCATGAGGTCGAGTCGCTTCGTGCACTAGCGCGTCACATGGAGTTGCCCACGGAGACGTGGAGCACTTACTTGTGGTGGTCCTCGAGTGATGAGGAGTTGGTTGAGAAGATCTTCAGTGTGGTTCGTGACCACCCCACCGTTGTTTTCGCGCCGGGCGCAGCAGATGATCGTAGGCGTTGGCCCGCTTCGCGATTCGGAGAGGCAGGTCGGGCATTGGAGTCCGCCGGATTTCGCATCGCTATCGTCGGGGGACCTTCTGATGTCGAATGTGCGGAGGAAATACTTTCGTGCATGACTCCTGGAATTCATTTGAACTTGGCAGGAAAATTGAGTCTCCAGCAGACAGCAGCGGCGTTGGCTCGCTGTACAATATTCGTTGGTAACGATAGCGGACCAATGCATATGGCGGCCGCGGTCCGGCTTCCCTGCGTAGAGATATCGTCTTTTCCCGTGAATGGCGATGCATCGCACGTCAATTCTCCGAGTCGTTTTGGCCCATGGGCAGTTCGTTCTATAGTGGTGCAACCACAATCGAGCCTGCCGCCTTGCGAAGGACACTGCCGTGATTCCCGAGCACATTGCATACTACAGATCACATCGGATCAAGTACGCGATGCTGTTGTCGATTTGATGGGGCGACTTGAGAGAGTCTCGTGGTGCGGGGCACCTGACGGCGGAAGCTCTTAACATATCAGTCGATGAGCAGCTGCGGATTTGTCTTCTTGCCGGATTGTGTTGATTCGGAGGTTTGAAGTCACGAAATGCCCCCGAGGTCATGTAGGCTCTCTTCCTGTTTGGATCATGAGATCCAAGGCGAGTGATTGCCGTGCAAGGCATCACCACCACGGCAATCTTTAACGGCTCCGGCAGCAGAAGATGAGCCTCACAATCCGGCTGAAGTCAGCACCCACTCCATCGCGTCGCGGACGGCAGCAGGACTGTTCATGGCTGCGTATTGATCATGCAGAGCCATGACCGATGGGTCTTTCTGCCGCTTCTGGGCTGTCGACAGGATCCTCTGAATGGCCGACACGAGCGATTCGAGATCGTTTTCCGGGATGCTTTCCCCTAGACAATATTCGCTGCAGCGATCCGCCATGAGCGTACCCGCCGTGACGATGATCGGCTTGTGCAACTGAGCCGCCTTGCCTTGCACGTTACTGCTGAAGCGGAAATTGACATAGACGGCAAAGAGCACGTCAGAGCCGCGGACTGCGGCATTGAACCGGTCTTCGGACAGTCTTTCGAGGCAGAGATGAAGATGGGGAGCGCGGCGCATGCAGTCCTCGACACGCGCACGAAAGGTCGCGTCGAACTGCCCCAACGGCAGTGGACCGCCCATGAAAAAGGAGACGTCAGCCAGCCTTGGGTCGCATGCCGCCCGGAGAAATAGCTCGACCCCCTTCGAAGGCTGCAACGCGCCGAGCAGTGAGACGATGGGACGACCTTCCGCCTTCGCAAGCATCACTCTCCGAAGGCTCGCCGCGGCGTCCGTCTCTACCGCGGAAATCGGCTCAAGCGTATCCGGAAAGATCCTCGCGCTGATGGTCGGGACGGCTTTGCGAACAAGTTCCAGAACCACCGGTTCGAGCGTGCCGATCGCGACGAGACGACGCGAATCGAACATCACTCGTGCTTGACGAAGCCGGCGTGCTTCCCCTGCATTACGAAGGCTGTGGAACACGTGGCTTTGCAGATAGAGGCCTGACCATAGTCGTTTCAGGCCATGTGAAACGAGGCTCGCACGGGGAAACCCATAGTCATACATGCAGGCAAAGAACACGAGATCGATCGGTCTTCCGTGCTCCCGCTCCCACTCCCGTAGCACGCGACCAAGGCGATGAAACGTCGACCAAGCCGCGAGCTGAACGGCGAGTCGACCCGGCCGTATGCGCCATGCCTTCGAGGGCTCAAATGACACGGGGAGCGCTATCGAACGCTTACCGGTGCCGAGATCGGCAAGTGGCGAGCCTGCGAACATCTCCTCGAGCAGTTGTGGCTGCGACATCACCGGCACCACGGCAGCACCGCTCCTGACCAACGCGGCGAGGTAGTGCTTGTAGTACGTATGGTTATGGCCGCCCCAGTTCCATTCGACGACGGCGACTGTTCCACGATGACTCATGACATCCGGATCGATCGTAGGTGGCGGGGATGGGCGATGTGTCTCTCGACATCGGCCGGGGAAGCCGTTCCTGCGCGAGCAGCGGCCCACAGGCCGTCCGTAAGGTCCTGCGAGGGACCTCACCGAATCGAGTCAGCTTGCCAGTTTGTCGGTCCAAGACTTGGCGATCTCATTGAAGATGTCCCGGAGCGACTTTATGATCCTCCAGGACGGGTAATGACTCTCCATCTTGCGGAGATCCGAGATGTAGCAGATATGGTCGCCCTCTCGGGCCTTTTCCACATACTGCCACTGCATTTTCTTTCCAGTCACTTCCTCGGCATGCTCAAACGCCTCGAGGATCGAACAACTGTTCGCCCTACCGCCACCGATGTTGTAGACCTCTCCCGATCTGGGTGCCGCGATGAAGTGCTCAATGAAGGATGCGACATCAAAGGCATGGATGTTGTCACGGACCTGCTTGCCTTTGTAGCCGAAGACGTTGTATGTCCGTCCCTCGACGTTGCAGCGCATGAGATAGCTGAGGAACCCATGGAGCTCGACGCCGGAATGCGCCGGACCTGTCAGGCAGCCTCCACGCAGACACACCGTCGGCATTCCAAAATACCTGCCGTACTCCTGTGTCATCACATCCGCGGCAACTTTCGAGGCCCCAAACAGGGAATGCTTGCTGGCATCGATACGAAACGTCTCGGGAATACCGTGATCGTAGCGACTGTCGGCGTAGTCCCAGCGAGTTGCCAACTCGTTCATCGGTATTTCGTTGGGGGCATCACCGTAGACTTTATTCGTGCTCATCTGCACGAAAGGAGATTCTTTGGCGTACCGACGACAGGCCTCGAGTAGGTTCAGCGTGCCAGTCGCATTGGTATCAAAATCGTCAAACGGAATGTCGGCGGCGCGATCGTGGGAAGGCTGGGCCGCCGTATGGACGACTGCGTGCGGGCGTATTTCGGCGATGACTTCCAGTATCCGTTCGCGGTCACGGATGTCGACCTCGTGATGCCTGAATCGAACCAACTCCGAGGCGAGGCGCTGCTGGTTCCAGCGAGTATCTCCTGCGGGGCCAAAGAACACCGCCCGCTGATTGTTGTCGATTCCATGGACGTCCCATCCGCGTTCGTGGAAGTGCGTCACCACTTCACTTCCAATCAAACCGGATGAACCAGTGACGAGAATTGACTGCTTCATCAACGAAGTCCTCTGTGATTCAACGATTTACTCGGTTTGAAATCGATACGACGCGAAAAAGCGTCAAGTCGCGTTGAAGGCTTGTTTGACTCGGACAATCGCAGACACGGAGCAATCGAGACCGGAAAGTTACTCAGAAGCCAAAAAGTGGTCCCAAGTTCTCCTTACCCGCGCAACACCGCCCTGCACTCGCGGCCGCACGAGGCCACGATCGCCTCGATAAGGCGCTTCGATTCGTCACTCGAAATCGTCCCGGTCTGGCTGCGGAAGCGGAGCCCCACGACAAGGCTTTTCTTTCCCTCACCAAGCCGCTGGGCATCTTCCCACACCTGCTCAAGCGTTATGCCTTCGAGCAGTGTATCGGCCCCCGGCGCCCGGCGGATCGCCCGCTCGAGATCGGCCCACAGGACCCCCTGATCGACGACGAGATTCAGATCCCGCTGCACCGCCGGAAACTCACTCGGCGGCACGAGCTTCCGCGGCTGACTGCCGCTGATCTGGAGCAGATCGAGCCGCAGCTCAGCAGCCGACACCGGCCCTTCGAGGCCAAATCGGGAGAGCAATTCTTCGCTCACTTCGCCAACGACGCCGACGCGGACCGGCTCCGCACCGGCCCGCTCGAGGACGATCTCCGCAGCCCGGCCCGGCGTGAACAGATCCAACGACCCACGGCGAAACTCGACCACGCCCGCCAGCCGCCCGATCACCGCTTCGGCGAGGCCCTTGGCTTTCGCATAGGCCCCGCCGACGACGAGCGACACGAGCAACGGCTCGACCAGCGGCGAACCCCCCGCGGCATTCCCACCGCGATCGAGATACGCCCGGGCGACTTCAAACAGATCCCCATGCGGCGCCCCGACAGACCGGTTGTGGCCACTGGCTTCCAAGAGACTCGGGAGCAGCGTGCGCCTGAGTCGATCAGCGCCACGAACCAGCGCCGGCGCCACGCGCCGCGGCGCCAACGCCGTCCACGGGCTCGCCGTCGCCTCAAACGCCTCGGAGACGACGCTCCGCGTCATCGCCTCGCACAGCCCCGCCGCCACGAGCACCTCGCCGGCCACGCGGATCGTCCGCTCCCGGGCCGACTGCTCGACCGGCTTGGCATGGATCGGCCGGTCTTCGGGAATCGAGTCGTAGCCCTCGATCCGGGCGATCTCCTCCACCAGATCGATCTCGCGCGTCACATCGCGGCGCCAGCTCGGCGCCTGCCACCGGCAACGCTCGCTGCAGGCCGCTTCCTTCACAAAGCCAAGCCCCGTGAGAATCTCCGCCTGCCGCCCCGCCGACACAGGCACGCCCAGCACCTCCTCGACCCGCGCCGCCCGCAAGTCGATCGTCGCCCGCCCGCCGGCAAGTGCCCCCGCCTCGACGGCGCCAGCGAGCACCTCGCCGCCAGCCAATTCCTGGATCAGCGCCGCCGCCCGGCGACTGGCCCATTCCACGGCCGCCGGATCGGGCCCGCGCTCGAAGCGGTAGGAGGAGGCACTCATGAGGACGAGGCCCCGCGCTGCCGCGCGGACGACCAGCGGCGCGAACTGCGCCGATTCCAGCAGCACGTCGACGGTGCTCGCCGCGATCTCGCTCTCCGCCCCCCCCATCACGCCCGCCAGCGCAACCGGCCCCTCGGCGTCGGCGATCACCGCCATGCCGGCAGTGAGGGAATACTCTTTGTGGTTGAGGGCCCGAAACGTCTCGCCATCGCGGGCCCGCCGCACGACGATCCGCCCGCCACGGACCTTCGCCAGATCGAAAGCGTGGAGCGGCTGCCCGCATTCCATCATCACGTAGTTGGTGACGTCGACGACATTGTTGACCGGCTCGATCCCGATCGTCCGCAGCCGGTCGGCAAGCCACGCCGGGCTCGGGCCCACACGCACCCCCCGGATCACCCGCGCGGTATAGTGCGGACAAACATCGGGATCGCTGATCTCGACTGCGATCGCCGCCGCGGCCGGCTCCTTCGCTTCAAGAGGCCGCGGGGCGGGGATGTGGAGCGGCCGATCGAAGAGCACCGCCACCTCGCGGGCCACGCCGACATGCCCCAGGCAATCGGGGCGATTGCTCGTCACCTCGATGTCGACCGCCGTGTCGGCCCCCACCGGCCAGGTCGCTTCGTGGTTGAGCCCGCTCATCAACAAGCGCCGAACGAGCTCCTCCACGGGCGCATCCCAGCGGACGTACTCGGCAAGCCAGGTCGTGGAGATGATCATCGGAGCCTCACCGGCCGAAGAGTCGCGCCCGAAGGCGATCGGTGCGAGCCGCACCGTTGCGACGGATAAAACGCGGAGCGATCCTAAAACTGCTGAAGGAAGCGGACGTCGTTGCGGTAGAAGTCGCGGATGTCGGCCACCTCGTAGCGCCGGGCGGCGATCCGCTCCACCCCGAGCCCGAAGGCGAAGCCGGAAACCTCTGCTGGGTCGTAGCCGACCGCGGCGAGGACCGCCGGATCGACCATTCCCGCCCCACCCATTTCCACCCAGCGGCCGCCCCATTCCATGTCAAACTCGACACTCGGCTCGGTGAACGGGAAGAACGACGGCCGGAAGCGGACATGAACGTCGCCGCCCAAGAAACTCGAGGCGAGAAACCGCAGCACTCCCTTGAGATCGGCCATCGTCGCGCCCGGCTCGACAAGGAGCCCCTCCACCTGATGAAACATCGGGTAATGGGTGGCGTCGGCCGTGTCGGGGCGGTAGACGCGGCCGAGCGACACAATCCGCAGCGGCGGTTGGCGCTGCTCCATGACGCGGATCTGCACCGTGCTTGTCTGCGACCTGAGCAGGAGCGGATCAGCCCCTTGGGCGACAGCGAGATAGAAGTTGTCGAGCGGGTCGCGGGCCGGGTGCTCGGCGCCGATCGCCAGGGCTTCGAAGTTGTGCCACTGGTCTTCGACCTCGGGGCCATCGACACTCTCGAAGCCGAGCCGGGCCATGATCTCCTGGACGCGCCGGATCGTCTGCGTGATCGGATGGACGTGGCCGAGCCGGAAGGGGAGGCCAGGGAGCGTGACATCGATCGCCGCAGCCTCGGCAGCGGCGCCTGAGAGCCGGGCCTGGGCGGCATCGAGGGCCGCTGTGATCGCCCCTTTGGCTTCGTTGAAGAGCCGCCCGCCCTCTGGGCGATCGGCCCCGTCCAAGCCGCCAAGAAGCTTTTGGATCGCCTTCAGACGTCCACTCTTCGCCCCAGCAAACTCGATCCGGGCCTGCTCGAGGCCAGCGTCGTCGGCAGCAGCGCCGAATGCGGCTACCGCTTCGGCGCAGAGACGCTCGGCGTCGGCGCGGAACGATTCAAGCGACACGGTGCCCACGCGACAAACCGCCCTCTTCAGGCAGCGCCGGCCGGAACAGCGATGCCGAGGGCGTCACGAACCTGCTCGGCGATGGCGTCGAAGCTGGTCGGATCGAGGATCGCCATCTCGGAGAGCGTCTTCCGATCGAGCTCACAGCCGATCTTCTCGAGGCCGGCGATGAACTGGCTGTAGCGAATCCCGCGTTCCCGGGCGGCCGCATTCAGGCGGATGATCCAGAGGCGGCGGAAGTCGCGCTTCTTGCGGCGACGGTCGCGCCGGGCGTAAACGCCGGCCCGGATGATCGATTCCTTCGCCGTCCGGAGGAGGCGACGACGTCCGCCGACCGACCCCTTCACCCGCTTGAATAACCGCTTCTTGGCCCGCAGACGGGGGACGACGCTCTTGGTACGCATGGAACTAGTCTTTCAAGATCTCGACGAGGTTCGGCGGGCGGGTGAAACACCATCGTCGTGCCGCTTCCTTGGAATTCAAGGGGGGGCTGCAAAACGGGTGGTGGGGAACAGGGATTCGCAATCGGGAACAGAGGCATGCCAAGGCACAAGCACCCCGGCCCACCCGACGTCACCCGCATCCCCGGCGATGCCGGAGCATGGCTCTGCCGGAGACCGGGCTCGGCATCAGTAGCTGTATTTGCCGAGGGCGGCGGCGATCCTCGCGGTGTCGACCGCGGCGAGAACGCCGGTGCCCCGGAGGTTGCGCTTCCGCTTGGAGGAGACACGGACCTGGAGATGGCTCGTTCCGGCACGGCGGTGCTTCACCTTGCCTGTGGCCGTGAGGCGGAAACGCTTTTTCACACCCTTGTGGGTCTTCTGCTTCGGCATGGTGGAAACTCCGTGGATCGGTGACCGGGATAATCGGTGACCAGGATAGATCGAGGATGTGGGGAAGAGGGGAGGAAATGACGGGGGAATGAATTAGCGGGGGGAGAGGGTGCAGATCAGTCGTTTTCCCATCTGCTGGGGAGGAGCGTCCATCTTTCCGACCGCCTCGAGTTGCTCGAGGAGATTGCGCATCACACGTTGCCCCTCGTCGATGTGGGCCAGTTCGCGACCGCGGAACACCACCGAGACGACCACCTTGTCTTTGTGCTGCAGGAATGCCTTGGCCTGATTCACCTTAAACTCGATGTCGTGCTCGCCCGTCTTGGGACGGAGACGGATCTCTTTGATCCTCGTGTGATGGACGTGGGTTTTGTGCTGTTTTTTCTTCTGTTGATATTTGAACTTGCCGAAATCCATGATTCGGCAGACGGGCGGCTTCTCGTTTGGAGCGACCTCGACGAGATCGAGCCCCGCCTCGCGTGCCCGGGCCATCGCTTCGTCGGTGGGGATGATTCCGAGTTGCCCACCTTCGGCGCTGATCACGCGGATCGGGGAGATCCGGATCTGCTCGTTGATACGATGATTCTTATCGATGGCTCACGCCTCCGGACTCCAACCGATTGCCAGGCGGTGCCCGCGACGGCGGCACCTTCCACCTGCTCCTGATTTCCACCCTCACCGGAACCCGGCAGACCCGACTGCAAGCGGGCAGCCTTTTTGCAGACAGGGCTCCCCGACCCGACGCCATGGCGAGCCGATCCAACGGCTTCCGACCGGATGGCCAACGCCTAGGTTGCACACCGGCGGAGGCGTCGCACCCCGGCAGAGCCAGGGAGGACGATCTACGGCACGAGTGGCCACGAGCGCAAAACCGGGGCGCAGTCGCCGCGGTCGGAATCGCCGAGTATTCCATGCCGCCACCGGAGGAGTCAAGCGGGGTCAGCCTGCCGCGGAGCAGGGGAAAAAGTCGGGCTGAAAAAGCCCTTTGCGCTCCCCAGCACGACGCCACCGTTGTATCCATCCCACGCTCCCGCAGGTGCTCCGCCCCCGCAGAATCCCCCGGTACTAGGTGTCTTGAGGCGCAGCTTGCCCAGTGTGAGCAGACTCTTTGGTCGGTAGGGTCAAAAGGGGGCTTTGAAACGGGCCCCGAAGAAAAGCCATAAGCTTCACCATAGAAGGGACTTGCGCTATAGAAATGGGGCTCTAAAGACCCTCCCTAAAAGGCGTCGCAGAAAAAAGCTGGAGAACCGGGCGGGGGGCGAAGAACTTTTCCCGACCTCGGCCGTATAACTCGGCGTCCCAAATACGGGACGGGGGGCGAAGGAAGGCCCACCCAGACGATTCCGAATCAGCGCCGGCCTGGCAAGGCACCGGCCCGGAATCGTGCGACAGCTCACCGCAAGCGTCCCTTCCGGCTCCAGGCCGCGGGACACCTCTCCGAGGACATCGGCGTCGCGGTGCACGTTTCGGCAGGTCGAGTGGCTGGCGGTGAACACCGCCGGGTGAGTCGATTGCCAGCAATGAAGGTTGCGTGAAACACTGTCTCGGAGCATCGGGGCCGCGGGCGAAGTCAGGGGTCGCCCGCAGGCCCGGTTCCGACCAAACACAACGACCGGCTTCGGATGGCCGGCCAAGGAGGAAAGCGATGCGTTCTGATTCCCAAGGTCCTGTCGTGCGCCTGTTCATGGAAGAGCAGATCGATTTCCAGCCCCAGCCCGCCGCCGAGGCCATCGGCATCAGCGCCGATGGCGCTGGGACGGTTCAGCCCACGGCCCTCGATGGCGTGCTCTCCATCGAGGAGCTCGCTGGCCGGTTCAACGTTTCCACCAAGACGATCTCGCGGTGGCGGGCCCACGGCCTCGTCGCCCGCAGCCACGATGTCGGCGGGCGGAAGCGCGTCGGATTCCTCGCTGCCGACGTCGAGCGGTTCGTCGCCAAAAATCCCCTGCGGATCGAGCGGGGGAGCCGCTTCAGCCAGCTCTCCACCGAGGAGCACGGGAAGATCATCGGCTGGGCCCGCCGTCTCGGGGCCGCGGGCGCCTGCCCGGCCGATGTCCATCGCCGGATCGCCAGTCGCCTCAACCGGAGCATTGAGACGATCCGCTACACGATCAAGCACCACGACCAAGAGCACCCCGGCGCCGAGGTCTTCCCGGCCGCCGATGGCCGGCTCCGCCCGGAGACGTGCGAGCGGATCTTCCAGCTCTGGTCGCACGGCGAGCCGGTCGAGGCGATTGCCAAGCGCCACCATCGCTCGAAGGCGAGCATCTACCGGGTGATCCTCGCCCAGCGGGCAGCCCACGCGATGCTCCTCCCCCTCGACTGCATCCCCAACGCCCTCTTCGACCGGCGGAGCGCCGAGGAGGTCGTCAACCAGCCCTTCCCCGGCCTTGACGAGCCGTCGAAGCGGGTGCGCCGTCCTACCGGGCTGCCGGCCTATCTGGCCAGCCTTTACGAAGTGCCGCTGCTGACGCGGGAGCAGGAGGTGTGGCTGTTTCGGAAGTTCAATTTCCTCAAGCACCGGGCAAAGAAGCTCCGCGACCAGCTCGACCAGGAAAAGCCGAGCACGCGGCTGATGGACCAGATCGACGCGATCTACTTGGAGATCGTGGCCCTGAAGAATCGGCTTGTGCGCTCGAACCTCCGGCTCGTGGTGTCGATCGCGAAGCGGCGCGTCGCCCCCGGCGACAGCTTCTTCGACCTCGTCAGCGACGGCAACATGTCGCTGATCCGCGCGGTGGAGAAGTTTGACTACGCCCGTGGCAACAAGTTCAGCACCTATGCGTCGTGGGCGATCATGAAGAATTACTCCCGCACGATCCCCGACGAGCACAAGCGCCGCGATCGCTTCCGGGCCGCCGACATGGAGATGCTCCAGACCGCCGCCGACCCGCGGACCGACGAGAACCAGCTGCGGATGGCGGAATCGGACCGGCTCCAGCAGGTCGGGCGATTCCTCGATCGTCTCGATTCGCGTGAGCAGACGATCATCATCCGCCGCTACGGGCTCGACCGTGGCCTCGAGCCGCAGACCCTCAAGGAGGTCGGCTCGGCGCTCGGTGTGACGAAGGAGCGGGTCAGGCAGATCGAGGCCAAGGCGCTCGAGAAGCTCCGTGTGGCCGCCCAGGCCGAGGCTGTCCTGCCGGAGCTTGAGTGACGGCCGCCTGCAGCCGCGCCGTCGGATCCGTTTACGCCCTCTGGCCCCCGGCCAGGAGCGGGGCGATCCGGCGGGCGGCGAGCCGCAGCCGGGCCTCATTCTCGATCAGGGCCATCCGCACGAAACCCTCGCCCGAAGGCCCGAACCCGGCGCCCGGGCTGACGGCGACATCGGCCTCTGCGAGCAATCGGGCGGCAAAGGCCATGCTGTCGGGCGGCCCGGCATCTGCTCCGGGCGGCGTGGAGACCACTCCCGCCGCCGGCTTCCCCGCCGGGGCGAGGGGAGGAATCGGTGCCCAGACGAACATCCCCGCTCGCGGCGGCGTCACCGGCCAGCCGACACGAGCCAACTCGCTGCAGAGGACATCGCGCCGCCGCTGATAGACGTGGGCCTGGGTATCGACGGCGTCGTCCCCCTCCCGCAAAGCCGTGATCGCAGCGATCTGGATCGGGCGGAACATACCGTAGTCGTACGACGTCTTCACCGTCGCCAGAGCCAAGACCAAGTCGCGGTTTCCGGCACAGAAGCCGACGCGCCATCCGGCCATGTTGTAGCCCTTGCTCATCGTCGTGAACTCGACCGCACACCGCTTCGCTCCGTCAACGGCCAGGAGGCTCGGCGGCCGGTATCCATCGAAGGCGATGTCGGCGTAGGCCAGATCGGAGGCGACGAGGAACGAGTGGCGACGGGCCAGGGCGATCAGCTCGACGTAAAACTCGTGCGGGTGCGGATCGGTGGTCGTCGTGCCGGCTCCCTCCGCCAGCACCGTGCCGGTGGGATTGTGGGGAAAGCTCACGATCACGAGCTTCGGCACCCGGGTGGCACAAAGCCGCGACACGCCCGCCAGGAACGCCGCCGGATCGGTCGTCTCGACGGCGACCGGGCGCCCCCCGGCCAGCACCACCGCCGAGAGATGGGCCGGATAGGTCGGCGCGGGAGCGACGACGTCATCCCCGGGGCCGACAACCGCCAGGCAGAGATGCCCCATCCCCTCCTTCGAGCCGAGCGTGCAGAGCACCTCCGCTTCCGGGTCGAGCATCACCCCCCATCGGCGCCGGTAGCGTGCGGCCACCTCGCGCCGCAGGGCGTCCATCCCCAGCGGCGAGGCATAGCCGTGATTGCGGGGATCGTTGGCCGCCTCGGTGAGCCGGTCGATGATCGACTGCACCGGGGGATCGGACGGATTCCCCATGCTCATGTCGATGACATCGCGGCCGGCCCGGCGGGCGTCGTAGGTGAGCTGGTTGATCCGCGTGAACGGATAAGGGGCGAGGGCCGCGAGGCGGTTCGCCAGGGCGACGGCCTCGCGAGGATCGCCGCCGTCGGTCGATCGACTCGCCGGCTGAGAGGGATCGGCCGCGGCGCCGCTTCCCTCCCCAGACGATCCTGCCGCGGATCCGCCGGCGGGGGCGGGGGTGGACCGGGACGACGGGGACGGCAGCATGAAGCGTTTTTCCAGGAAGGAAACCGCTGGCAGTCTACATTCGCAGTCCCCCCTTCCGCCAGCGGTGCCGGGGCCACCCGACCCACCGGCAGGTCGGGGGCAAACCACCTCACCGTGCCGCGGCGGGGGCGTCGAATGACGCCGGGCGGACGCCCGGATCGGCGGCGGGCGGGGCCACGGCCCGGCGGCTTCCGGCGCGGGGCCGGGAAAGCTCGTCCTGCTCCTGCTTCGAGAGCGTCGGCTGCGCCCCGGATGCCGGCGCCCCACCGGCGGCCCCCCGGGCCAGGGCCGCCCCATCGGCAGCCGTGGCCGACTGGCTCGTGCCGGCGAGGAAGTTGTCGATCGCCGCCCCCTCGCGAAGATGGGTGAAATAGCGCCCCATCTCGATCCGCTGCTTCTTGTCCTCGATGTCGACATAGAGCTCGTCGCGGACCTCTTCGAAGCGCACCTGCTGCGGGTCGGAGAAGCCCTCGCAGAAGAAGACCATGAAGCGGTCGGCGATCTGCACCACGCCGGAGAGCTCCCCCGGCTTGAGTGCGAACACCTCGCGCTCGAGGGCGGGCTGGCCACCAAAGCGCTGAATCGGCGGCACCTCTCCGCGCAGGGAACGGGTCGTCGGATCAACGGAGTATTTCTCGGCGAGATCGCCGATCCGCTCGACGCTCGGATTTTGACGGGCCAGCTGCCACACCTCCTGCGCGCGGCGCTGGGTGTCGAGGATCACGACCCGGCACTTCGCCCGCGGCCCGAACGTCGCGGCGAAGGCCTTGTCGAGGTCCTCCTGCGACACCGGCACCTTGCCAACGAGCTTCTTCAGCGCCACCGTCGGCTGGACGATGTCGTCGAGATAGTGCTTGAGGGGCACCTTGTCGTCGCGCGTCACGCGCTCGAGCCAGGCCGCGGTGTCGGGCGTGCCGTCGGCCCGGCGAAAGCCCATCGCCTCGGCGCCGCGCGTCACCTCCGCCTCGATGTCGGCCTGCGTGACGCTGACCTCGTTCTTCGCCATCGCCAGGGAGAGGAGGGTGCGGGTGACGAGGACCTCGAGAACATCCAGACCGTGCCGGTCGAGGCACGCCTGGCGGACACGGTCGATGCTCACCGGTGCGCCGTTGACCAGCGCCGCCACCCCCGGCAGCGTCGCCGCCCGGGCGGGATCGTTCATGACGTTGTCGACCTTCGCCCCCTCTTGGAGGCGGCGGAAAACCGAGGAGGAGGCCTCCCGGCTCTTCCGCTCGTGGAGCTCCTCGGTGAGCCGCGGGCGGACATCGTCGAGCGCCACGTCGGCCGCGGGGAGATGCCCCTCGCACTTGATGATGATGAACTGGTCGGCCACCTGGACCACCGGCGAAATGCCGCCGACGGGGAGGCCGAAGGCGACGGCCTCGAACCTCGGCTCGCCGGTGTGACGGCGGATCGGCTGCACCCAGCCATTGGCGCTGGCGCTGCCGACGTCAACTGAGTGCTGGCGGGCGAAGGAACCGAATTCGTCGGGCTTCGCGGCCACCTCAGCGCGGATCCGCTCCGCCTCAGCCGCCGTCCGCAGAACGATGATCCGCGCCTTCACGGCCGGGCCGAACTGGTGCTCGTGGGCCTCGGTGATCTCCTCTGCTGTCGGCTCGATCTCGGCGTGCGCCAGGCGGCGCAGGGCGATCATCGGCCAGACAATCTCGTCGGCGTACTGCTGCGGCGTCACACCGCGCTCGTCGCGGATCAGCTCGATCCACTTCTCACGGGGAAGATTGAAGCGCTTCGCCATCGTCTCGATCTCGGCATCGACCTCCTCCGGCCCGACGGTGATCCCCTGTTTCTGGCAGCCCTGCTCGATGATCATCTTGTTGACGATCGCCTCGAGGACCGTCGCGCCGTGGCGAGCGACGCATTCTTCGGCGAGCTGCGCCTGCGGGATCTCGGCGCCATTGACCATTGCGGCGAGCTGGCGCGCGGGGGCCTGAGGGGCCTTGGCGTTGGCCCCCTTCTGCACCGCAGCGGGGCGCGCCGTGGCAGCGGGGGCCTTGCCGCGCAGCAGCGGGATCTGGGCATCGGCCCGCGAGTCGCCCGTCCCCACACGCCAGGCGAGGCAGGCCAGGATGATGACTGCAGCGGCGAGCAGCCCCGGTGCCCCGCCGACCGTCGTGGCGGCTGAGCGGATTCCCGCAGCGGAATTGGTCACGGCAGTGACGAACGTCCCCCATGCCTGGCGCATCGAAAGCCCTCCTTGGTCGTGGCCCCGGCGTCCTGCCGGGGATGAACTCTGGGGAACCTAGGGAACCCGGCGGCGGCGATCAAGGCGAACCGGCGCCGCGCCCCCCCGGCACCGGGCCGCGTTGCGGTGATTTGTCGCCCGAGGGTAGGCTCTCGGTTCTCCCCGCCCTCCCAGGTTCCCTAGGCTGTTGCCCATGGCCTCGCCCCCTCTGTCTCCGCGTGGCAACGATCCATCCCACCCGGAGTGCCTCTCGATCCTGGGGCTCCTCCCGCCGGTGACGGCCGAGGACGTCAAGCAGGCCTACCTCGCCAAGGCGATGGCCGCCCATCCCGACCGGGGAGGCGATCCGGCGGAGTTCGTCCGCCTCCAGAAGGCCTACGAGGACGCGAAGGAGTTCGTCCAGTTCAAGGCGGGCAAGCTCGAATGGCTGGCCGCGAAGATCGAGGCCTACTCGCAGCAGCAGGAGGTGGTCACGGAGGCCATCGAGCGCGGCGGCGAGATCGAGATGGAGGAGGCCGACTGGCTGCGGAAGAGCTTCGGTGAGGATTTTGGCCACGTCGCCGACAAGCTCGTCACCGTCCGTGTCCGCGGCCCCCGGGCCGATGACGTGTTCGCGATCCTCCTCGGCTTCCGCGCCGATTCGCTCAAGGATCTCGCCACCCTCGACCTCGCCGGCGGCACGCTCACCGACGAAGGGCTTTTGCAACTGAAGGAATTGAAAAACCTCCGGGCGCTCGATCTGCGTGGCACGGCCGTCGGCAAGCTCGCTGCCGACGTACCGAAGTGGTTTGAGCATCTCGAGTTTCTCGGGCTCCCGAAGGGGGCCGTGGGGATGCTGGGACGATTCGGGATGCCGCGGCGCGTGAAACTCGTCGTTGGCGATGCCCCGACGGCCTGAGCAACCCGCCGAACGATCTTCCGAGCTCCGCTCCACGATTCCCCAGCCGACGCTTTCCGCTCCCACGTTTGCCGGCGAAGCTTTCCGGTCCAGCGATCCGGCAAAGCTTTCCAATCAAGCTCCAATCAAGGAGGAACTGATGCCCCGCCCCACCCCGATGAAGTCTTGGTGCCCCCTCATGGCCCTCGGCATCCTCCTCGCGGCGGCCGTGCCGACCACCACCCGCGGCGATGATGCCGCCGCCCCGCAGGAGAAGCCCGCCGTGGCCGATGAATCGCTCACCACCGACCAGCTCGACAAGCTCTACGAGGCCCGCACCGTCCGCGTCGCTCCGGCGAAGGATGCCGAGCCAGTCGAGTTTGCCTACCGGCTCCTGAAGCCCGCGGCGATCGCTCCGGGCGCCCGCTACCCGCTCGTCATCTTTCTCCATGGCGCGGGCGAACGTGGCAACGACAACCTCAACCAGCTCAAGTACTTCCCCACCTGGATGGCCGAGCCGAGCGCCCGAAAGGCTCATCCCTGCTTTGTCCTCGCCCCCCAGTGCCGCGACAACCAGAAGTGGGTCGACGTCGACTGGTCCGCCCTCGTGAGCACGCCCCAATCCCCAACGCCGACGGGCGACATGCTGGCCGTGATCGCCGCGCTCGAGGAGACGATCAAGCGGGAGCCGATCGATCCGGCGCGGATCTACCTCACGGGGCTCTCGATGGGGGGCTACGGCTCGTGGGATCTCGCGGCCCGGATGCCGGAGCGCTTCGCAGCGGTGCTCCCGATCTGTGGCGGCGGCGACGAAGCGACGGCGGCGAAGATCAAGGATCTCCCCATCTGGTGCTTCCATGGCGACGCCGACACCGCCGTGCGCGTCGAGCGGTCGCGGACGATGATCGAGGCCCTCCGGGCGGCCGGTGGCACACCGAAATACTCCGAGCTCGCCGCCGTCGGCCACGATTCCTGGACGCCCGCCTACCGCGATCCTGACGTCCTCGCTTGGCTCTTCGCCCAGAAGAAGCTCGCAAAGGGGAAGTAAAGTCGTTTGGCTTCTGTCTCGAGCGTGGCTTCGGGGTCCCACGTGGTGACGAATCATCCTCAGGCCCGCCACTTGGAGTTCCTGCTCAAACGTGGCTTCGGGGTCGCCCGTGCCCCCAGCCGAGTTCGCTCCGGGCAT
>JBAWVV010000043.1:0-17203 GCA_037147115.1 Planctomycetia bacterium
AGCCAGATGACCCGCCTCTGAAATCCGCGATTTACAGAAAAGGTGTTGCTTTATCAAACGTGGCGATCCCACGCGCGATTCAGCTCCCGCACGGCACTCATTACGTCACGCAGGTGTATCAAAGTCATTGACACGTTCCGCCATGAATCGCCTCCTTTTGGTCGGGATCTTTGATCACCGTCTGGAGGCTTTTCCGGCATGCAAGGGTGGTTGTGGTGGGCGCACACGACCAGCCGCTGACGCAGGTCGGTCGGGGTGTCGCCGGTCAGTTGCAGGAACTTGATCCCCCATTCGTTCAGGAATCGTTCGAGGATCTGGTGCATCCGGGTGCTGCGGCAGAAGAGCAAAGCTCGGTGCTCGCCGGCGACGACCTCGTCAAGCAGCTCCTCCAGGTAGGCGAGCTTGGCCGAGTCCTCGGCCTTGACGTGGGCCATCGACCAATCTTCGTTGGCAAACCCAGGGAGCGGGCTCACGGGCCATGGATGGGGCGGGCCGCAGGACTGCCCGGCAGGAGGCCGGGCGCCCGCGAGAAAAACAGCCCGCCGGGGCCATGAATGGCCCGGCGGGCTTTAAGAAAGTGGCGGGGACTCTACGAGACCCGGTGCATGAGATTGAGCGTTGGGGGAGAATAGACGCATGCTCCTCAAACCTGATTACGCCAAACCTTCCCCGACAATTGTCCGCCGCTGGTTCCCCGAAACCCCGTTCCGGGTCGGTCGACTCCCCGGCGCTGGTTTCAGCGGCAGTCCTGTCTGGCTCGTAGAGAGCCTCGAGCCGGGGGGTGCGACGGCGAAACGCCATGTTTTAAAGGGTTTTTCAGGGGCCTGGTCGCCCGAGCGAGCCGCGTCGATCCATCGGCTGATGGCGGTGGCGCGACGGGCCGGGGTGGGGGCCGTGCCGGCGAATCTGAAGGTCGCCGCGGGCGCGGGCGCCGGGTCTGGAACGATCGCCACCGATGGCGGTGGAGCGTGCTTCGAGATGACGCAGTGGCGCCCCGGCGAGCCGGTGGCGGCTCCGTCGCCGCGTCAGGCCGGCGCGGCGCTTGAGACACTCGCGCGGATCCATGTCGCCCTCCGGGAGGCCGGGGGCAACGAGGAGACGCCGACTGCTCCGCCGCCGGCGTGGGCGCGGCGGGTGGAAGCCCTGCGGGCCGTCATCGCCCGCGGCTGGGACAGACCGACAAACGGAGTTGCCGCGCCGCTCCAAGCGGCGGTCGCTGAGCGTCGCCGGGCCGCCGCGGCCCTGCTGCGGGACCACGGCGGCCTCCCCCTCCTCGCTCGCCTTGCGGCCGTCGTACCTCCGGCGGTGCCGCTCCAGCCGGTGCTCCGCGACGTCTGGCAGGCGCATCTGCTCTTTGTCGAGGACGAGGTGTCGGCGGTGATCGACTGGCATGCCGCCGGCATCGATACCCCTGCCGCCGATCTCGCCAGGCTGCTGGGGAGCTGGGAGATCGGTGGGGCCTACCCGGCCGACGCCCGCCGCATCAGCACCTTGTGGAGCGATGCACTGCGGGCCTACCGGGCGATCCGCCCCCTTGCCGCGGAGGAATTGTCGCTCATCGATCTCCTCCATCTGGCGGGGGTCGTGGGGGGCCTCCACAACTGGTTCACCTGGGTCCTCGACGAGGCCCGTTCATTCCCCGACCCGGCGGCGGTCCTCGGAAGGGTCGATTTTCTCCTGAAAAATCTCGATTCCGTCCTCGATCAGACCGATGCAGGGAGCGGTGGGGTGCATTGACCCCCGGAAAACGGACCTTGTACAATTGACGGGGTTTTCCCGCGTTGCCGCTGACCTCCCTTCCCCGCCGGAATGATCCGCTGATGCTGTGCATGCCCGGATGGCTCCGCGGGCGGTTTGGGCCCCCGGTCGGTCGGGTGGTTCCGCTGATCTGCGCCTCGCTCGTCGTGGCGGCGTTCCTGGCGGCGACCTGTCCCTTCGGGATGGCCCAACTCCCCTCCTTCGATCCCCTCGGGGCGGTGAACGCCGCTCTGGGGAGCCCGATCAGCGTCGCGGCGACCGTGGAGCCCGCGGCCGGTGGCAAGCCGGCAACCCTCGTCGTCACCGCGACGCTCGAGGAGGGCTGGCACCTCTATTCCCTGACGCAGAAGCCGGGGGGGCCGAAGGCGACGCGGATCGGGGTCGACGCGGCATCGGCGTGGCTGCCGTCGGCCCCTTTCGTGCCCGATTCCCCGCCTCACGTCCGGACGATCACCGATGTCCCGGCTTGGAAGGGGCTCCAGGTCGAGGAGCACGAGGGAACGGTCGTGTGGCGCGCTCCGCTGGAGCCGAATGCCGCCGGCACCGGAGCCCGGGTGAGCGGAAGCGTCAGCGTGCAGATGTGCCGGGAAACCTCCTGCTCCCCACCGGCCTCATTCCCGTTCACGGCCGCTGCCCCGGCGCCTCTCACCGCGCCCGCGACCACCGCGCCGGTTGCAGCGGATGGCGGCGTGGGATTGCCCGGTGCGACGGCGGCGGTCATTGCCACCCATGTTCCCCCCCGGGCCCACGCCGGCGTCGAGGCGGCGTTTGGCGCGGCGCGGGGCGCAGTGAACGGCGCCGGAGCGACATCGACCTGGTGGCCGCTCATCGTCCGACTCTCCCCCGATGCCGGCTATCACCTCTACGCCCCGGCCGGGTCGGCCGACAGCGACGTCGGCCAGGGGAAGCCGACGGTGGTGTCGGTCGCCGAGCGCGAGGCGGCCGTGGTCGTCCTCGCTGCCACTCCTTCTCAGGCGGTCGAATTGGCGGCCGCCAACGGCGTCGACGGCCCGGTTACGTTTGAGGTTCTCCTCCCCGGCGTTGAACCGGGGGACGCGGAACTCGTCGTCGGGTTCCAGACCTGCACAGAAACTTCCTGCGACCCGCCCACGGCGGTCCGGCTCCGGGTGACGCTCCCGAAGGTCGGCGCGGGGGACGAGGGAGCGATCGAGTTCGCCCCGGCGAAATATGCGGAGGCGGCGAAGAAACCGGTGCCGGTGCAGGCAGCGGCCGCCAAGGTAGGGCCCACCAAAATAGGGCCCACCGAGGGAGCGCCCGCCGCGGCAATACCCGCCGCGCCGCTGGCCGGCGAGGTTGACCCCGCTGCGGCCGAGCCTCCCACCGCGTCGGCTGAAACACCCGCTTGGCCGTCGGTGGCCGCTGCCGGGCCGCTACCGGGCGACGTTCCGAAGCCCGCGCTCTCCCTCCCGATGGCGCTTCTCTCCGGGCTCCTCGGGGGGCTGATTTTGAATCTCATGCCCTGTGTGCTCCCCGTCCTCGGCCTGAAACTGATGTCGTTCGCGCAGCAGTCGGGGAAGGCGCGGGCCGAAGTCTTTCGCACCAATCTCTGGTATTGCGCCGGCGTCTACGCCGTGTTTTTCGCGCTGGCCACGGCGAGCGTGGCGGCGAACATCGGCCTCGGGAGCCGCAACCTCGCCTGGGGCGAGCAGTTCACGTCGTCCACCTTCAACATCACGATGGCGGCGATCGTGTTCGCCTTCGCGCTGTCGTTCCTGGGCGTGTGGGAGCTGCCGATCCCCGGCTTCATCGGGGAGAAGGCGGGGCATCTGCAATCGAAGGAGGGACCGTTCGGGGCCTTCCTCAAGGGGGTGTTGAGCACGGTGCTGGCTACCCCCTGCAGCGGGCCGTTCCTCGGGCCAGTGTTCGGCTTCACCCTCGCGCAGCCGACGTACGTGACCTACGGCGTGTTCGGGGCGATCGCCACCGGCATGGCCCTCCCCTACATCCTTGTCGGCCTCGTCCCCGGGCTCGTGAAGTTTCTCCCCAAGCCCGGGCTGTGGATGGAGACGCTCAAAGAGATCCTCGGTTTCGTGATGCTCGGCACGGTCGTGTTCCTGTTCACGTTTCTCAATCACGACTGGTTCGTGCCGACGTTCGCGCTGCTTGTCGGCATCTGGGCCGCCTGCTGGTGGATCGGCAAGGGGCAGGAAGCCAGTGGTGGCTCGGTCGGTTTTGGGCGCTGGGTCCAGGCGGCCGGGGTGGCCGCGGCGATCGGCTGCGCCTCGTTCACGTTCCTCGGGCCGGTCGAATCGATCATCCCCTGGGAGCCGTTTTCGCGGGCCCGCCTCGCCGAGTTGCGCACCGGCGGGGCCACGGTACTCGTCGATTTTTCGGCCGATTGGTGCATGACGTGCAAGCTGAATCTCGCCACCGCGATCGAGACCAACAAGGTGAAGGCGGCGATCGAGTCGAACAAGATCGTGCCGCTGCTGGCCGATTGGACGGAGGAATCGGCCGAGATCAAGGCGATGCTCGAGAGCCTGCAGAGCAAATCGATCCCGGTGCTCGCGGTCTTCCCCGCCTCACGGCCGGGGGAATCGCTGCCGGAGCCGATCATCCTCCGCGATCTGATCACGGAATCGCAATTGCTCACGGCGATTCAAGCGGCCGGTCCGTCGCGCGCAGGCGCCGCTCCGCGGGCGGCTGCGGTGCCGATCCATAAGGGGCACTGACGCGGCCGGCGGCTAGCGGACGACGACCCGCGCCTCGCTGGCGGTGGCGGCCTGCACCAAGCCGATCCGCCAGGCTTCAAGCCCGGCGTCGGACAGCTGCGCGACAATGCTGTCGGCGAAGTGCGGGGAGACGACGAGCACCATCCCCACCCCCATGTTGAAGACCCGGTCCATCTCGGCGTCCTCGATGCTCCCGAGCTTTTGCACCCAGGGGAACACATCGGGCACCTGCCAGGAGCCACGCTCGATCACGACCTGGACGGCGTCGGGGACGATCCGGGCGAGGTTTTCCTCCAAGCCGCCGCCGGTGATGTGTGCGATGCCGTGGATCGGCTGCTTGACGCGGTAGCGCCGCAGCACGCTCCGCACGGGGCGGGCGTAGAGCCGGGTGGGACGCAGCAGGGCCTCGGCGACGGTCGTCCCCCCCAGGTCCTCAACGGTGTCGTCAAACTTCAGCTTGCCGTACTCGAACACCGCCTTGCGGACGAGGCTGTAGCCGTTGGAGTGGAAGCCGGTCGAGGCGAGGCCGATGGCGACGTCGCCCGGCTGGATCTGCCGTCCATCGATGATCCGCTTCCGCTCGACGACCCCGACGACGAAGCCGGCGAGGTCGTATTCGCCCCCCTGGTACATGTCGGGGAGGATCGCCGTCTCGCCGCCGACGAGCGCACAGTCGCTCTCCACGCAGGCGTCGGCGATGCCACGGACAATTCTTTCGAGGAGATCGGGATCGTCGTGGGAGAGGGCGACGTAATCGAGAAAGAACAGCGGCTCGGCCCCGGTGCAGAGGCAGTCGTTGACGCTCATCGCCACGAGGTCGATGCCGACGGTGTGGTGGATGCCGGCCAGAACGGCGATTTTCAGCTTCGTGCCGACGCCGTCGGTGCAGGAGACGAGGACGGGATCCTCCCAGCCGCGGCGGAAGAGCCCGGGGAGGTCCATCTGAAACAGCGCCGCGAAGCCCCCCTCGGCACTGATCACGCGCGGGCACTGCGTTCGCCGCATGTGGGCAGGAAGGCGGGCCATGCCCTCGGCGTAGAGCGCGAGGTTGACGCCCGAAGAGGAGTAAGTCGCGCCCGCCACTGGTGTGTCGTCCCTCGAGGAGGCTGTCGCAGGGGGTCGATGGAGCTCGGCCCGGCTCCCGACGTTGGGCCGGGACGCAATGGTATCATCGCCGCACCATGCCTCCCCGCAAGCCCCGAGCCACGCCGCGGCGGTCCCACGCCGAGCGGCCGCTCCCGGCCCTCCAGTTCAGCCATCCCCTCCCCTACGGAGCCGTGCTCCGTGGGACGGGGGTTCAGTTCGTGGTCTACAGCCATTCGGCGACCGGCGTGCGCGTTCTCCTCTACGACGCGGTGACCGACACCGAGCCGGCGGAAGTGATCTCGCTCGACCCCGCCACCGATCGCTGGGGGGACATCTGGAGCATCCTCGTCCCCGGGGTGGCCCCCGGCCAGCTCTACCACTTCCAAGCCGACGGTCCGTTCGCACCGGAGGTCGGCCAGCGTTTCGACGGGAGGGCCAGGCTCGTCGACCCCTACGCGCGGGCCCTGGCGGGCGGGTTTCTCGTCGCCGCGGACGGCACGCTCGTGCCGCCGAAGTCGGTCGTCATCGACGACACCTTCGACTGGCAGGGAGACCGGCATCTGAAGCGGCCCTTGGCCGACACGGTGATCTACGAGCTCCATGTCCGCGGCTTTACCGCCTCCCCCTCGAGCGGCGTCGCCCATCCCGGCACCTACCTCGGTGTGATCGAGAAGATTCCCTATCTGAAGTCGCTCGGCGTCACGGCCGTCGAGTTGATGCCGGTTCACGAGTTTCCCTCGACGGCCATCCCGCCGCTGGAGGGCCGGGGCAATTACTGGGGCTACGATCCGATCGCGTTCTTCGCCCCCCACCGCGGCTATGCCGCCGGCACTGAGCCGGGATGTCAGGTGCGCGAGTTCAAGGAGATGGTGCGGGCCCTCCACGCCGCCGGGATCGAGGTGATCCTCGATGTCGTCTTCAATCACACCGCCGAAGGAAACGAGATCGGGCCGACGCTCTCATTCAAGGGGCTGGAGAACCGGGTTTATTACATGCTCGCCGACGGTGGCTCGCGCTACCGCAATTACTCTGGCTGCGGCAACACGGTCAACGGCAATCACCCGATCGTCCGCGAGCTGATCTTCCTCTGCCTGCGGCACTGGGTGCACGACTACCATGTCGACGGCTTCCGCTTCGATCTGGCGAGCATCTTGAGCCGTGACCGCAACGGCGACATCCTCCCCAATCCGCCGATCGTCGAGCTGATCACCGAGGATCCACTCCTCGCCGACACGAAGATCATCGCCGAGGCCTGGGATGCCGCCGGGGCCTACCAGGTCGGGTCGTTCGCCACGCTGCGTTGGGCGGAGTGGAACGGGAAATACCGAGACGACGTCCGCCGCTACTGGCGCGGGGATCACGCCCAGACTGGGCATCTCGCCACGCGCCTGGCCGGCTCGAGCGATCTCTATGGCGACGACGGCCGCCAGCCCTACCACAGCATCAATTTCGTCACCTCGCACGACGGCTTCACGCTCGGCGACCTCGTCGCCTACCGGGAGAAGCACAACGAGGCCAATGGCGAGGGGAACCGCGACGGCGACAACAACAACTTCTCCGACAACTACGGCGTCGAGGGGCCATCGACCGATGCCGGGATCGTCGCCGTCCGCGCTCGTCAGGTGCGGAATCTCCTCGCCACGCTGTTGCTTTCGCAGGGGGTGCCGATGCTCGTCGCCGGGGACGAAATCGAGAGGAGCCAAGGGGGAAACAACAACGCCTGGTGCCAGGACACGCCGGTGTCGTGGTTTGACTGGTCGCTCGTCGAGGCCAACGCCGATCTCCTTCGCTTTGTCCGCGAGATCATCCGCTTCCGGCTCGGCAATCCGACCCTCCGGCGGCGGACGTTCCTGCGCGGCGCCGCGGAGGCGGGCGGAGCGCTCCCCGACGTCGAGTGGTTCTCGGCCGACGGCGGGCCGGTCGACTGGGGGGCGGTCGGGGCGAGCCTGACGTGCTTCTTCGCCGCAGCCGTCGAACCGGCAGCCGCGAAGCCAGAACCGGCCGCCGGGATCCCGCGCCACGTCCTCATCCTCCTCCACGCCGGCAGCGAGCCGCGGTCGTTCCGCTTGCCGCAGGCCCCCCATGTTGCGGCCCTGCCGTGGCGGCTGTTTCTCGACACCCGCGAGCCGTCGCCGTTTGACGTCCATAGCGAGGCCCTTGGCCCGCTCGTCGAGCCTGGCGCGACCTTCGAGCTGCCGCCGCATGCCCTGGTCTGTCTCGTGGCCGATCCACTCGCCGCTGGGCCGCCGTTGCTTGGCAGCCCGTCCGGGGAAGCGGTATCCTCGACCTAAGTGGGCGCGTCGACGCCCACCGTCGCCAAAATCCGCAGCCCGGAGAGATCCCATGCCCCGCTTCGCACTTGCTCTGTCCCCTGCCCTCGTCCTCGGTGGGCTGCTCTTCGCCGGCTGCAGTGGCTCGGCCCCCCCGGCCGCCGTTGCCAAGAAGCAGGCCGATATCGGCCCGGCGCTGCCGGCCGCCAAGGGCTCCCACGACGACCACGATCACGCCGGGCATGACCATGCAGGTCACGACCATGCCCCCGCTGACAGCGCGCAGGCCGAGGCGCTGCCGGCCGCCGAGGGGGAGGCCCACGACCACCATCACCCCGAGACCCTCGCCGAGCTCGTCGGCGAGCTCGACAAGCTCGTCGCCGTCGTCAAGGAGGGGATGGAGGCGAATGTCCGCGAGAAGGCCGATGCTCCGGTCCACGAGCTCGGCCATTTCCTCGGCGATGTGGAGGGTCTGGCGAAGGAGGCGAAGCTCCCGACCGACATCGAGGCGGGCGTGATCGCGGCGAGCGAGGCCCTGTTTACCGCCTTCGACAGAATCGACATCGCGATCCATGGCGCCGACGACCTGGCGAAGGTGTGGGGCGACGAGGCCGCCGGGATCGAAGCGGGGATGAAGACGTTGAAGGACGCGGTTGCCAAGTGACGAAGAGCACCGGCAGGAGACGCTTGAGGCAAGTGGCTCCGGTGGCGCTGGGTGGGTCATTGGGTGGGTCATCAGGGAGGATTTTTCCATGAGCCGTTCGATGCGTTGTTCAGTGAGCCGTCGGAAGATCGTCGTCGCGGGGCTGGTGGCCGCCGCCGTGGGGGCGGCCGGGCGATCGGCGAGTGCGCAGACCTATGTCGCCGCCGTCCGCGCCAAGCTCCTCCTCCCGCAGGAGCCGGTCGATCCCCTCACGCCGACGGCGGCCAAGGAAACGCTGCTCGCCAAGGATGCCCCCAAGGGGCCGCAGCCGATCGTGATCGCCGGGCGGATCGGGGCGAAGGGGATGGAGCCGTTCCTAGAGAACAAGGCGTCGTTTGTGCTCCTGGAGATCCCTGCCGACGACCATGCCGGCAAGGCGGGCCACAATGCCGACAACTGCCCCTTCTGCAAGAAGCGTTCGGCCAACGCACCGATGGTCGCCGTCCAGTTCGTCGGCGCCGATGGCAAGGTGCTCCCGCTCGATGCCCGCAAGCTGTTCGGGATTCAAAAGGGGCAGGAGGTGGTTGTGAGCGGCCAGGGGGTGTTTGACCCGAAGCTCGCGATTCCCATCATCCAGCTGACGGCCGATGCGATCCATGTCCGCAAGCCGGCGAAGAAGTGAATCGATGGCCGCACCTGACCGTGGAACGGTAAGCGGCGTGCTTTCGGTGCGCACGGCCTTCAAGGAATGGGCGGCGATCTGCCGGGCGCTGGCGTCGGGCCGGCAGGATGTGATCTTGCGGAAGGGTGGAATCGTCGAGCCGGGCGGGGCTTTCCGCCCCGAGCACGCCCGCTTTCTTCTCCTTCCCACGTTTCTCCATCAGTCGGCCGAGAGCCTCGTTCCCCAAGCTCGCGACCTGCTCGTGGGGATCGATGACGACCGCCCGCCAGAGTCTTCGGTCGTGTTCACGCACGTCGCTGTCGTCCGCGCCGCGCACCGGATTACCGACCGCCGCGCCCTCGATGCCTTCCGAGACCGCCACGTGTGGGCCGAGAGCGTGGTCGACGAGCGCTTCCACCGCTGGCAGGACGAGCTCCACGTCCTCGAGGTGACGGTCACCCCCCTCCCCTCCCCTGTCGTGCTCCCCTGGCAGGAGTCGTACGGCGGCTGCCGGTCGTGGGTGGCGCTCGACGAGAACGCGGGCGCGTGATCGTGCTCTCCGGGCGGGTGTTATCGCTCAGCGCACCACGCGGGCGCCGCCGCCGCTGATCTGCTTCTCGACCTCTTGCCGAGTCGCCATCGAGGTGTCGCCAGGGGTCGTCGAAGCGAGGGCCCCGTGAGCGGCGCCGTATTCGACCGCCTTGTTTGGATCGTTGAACTCGAGGAACCCGAACACGAGTCCGCTGGCGAAACTGTCGCCGCCGCCGACCCGGTCGAGGATCTCAAGCTCTGGATACTTGCGGCTGTCGTGGAAGCTTCGATCGTGCCAGAGGATCGCGGACCAGTCATTCTTCGTCGCCGAGACGACGCGGCGGAGCGTCGTGGCTGCCACCTTGAAGTTCGGGAACTCCTTGACGGCCGTCTCGATCATCGCCTTGAAGGCGTCGGTCTCGATGCTCGAGATCGCATGATCGACCCCCTTGACCTCGAAGCCGAGCGAGGCGGTGAAGTCTTCCTCGTTGCCGATCATCACGTCGACATGCCGGGCGATCGCCCGGTTGACCTCGCGCGCCTTCGCCAGCCCCCCGATGCTCTTCCACAGGCTGGGGCGATAGTTGAGATCGTAGGAGACGATCGTGCCGTGCTTCTTGGCGGCCTCGACCGCCTCGATCGTCAGGGCCGCGGTCGACGGGGAGAGGGCGGCGAAGATCCCGCCGGTGTGAAACCAGCGCACGCCAACGTCTCCGAAGAGCTTCTCCCAGTCGATGTCACCCGGCTTGAGCTGGCTGGCGGCCGTGTTGCCGCGGTCGGGCACGCCAACGGCCCCGCGGATCCCGAAGCCGCGCTCGGTGAAGTTGAGGCCGTTGCGGACCGAGCGGCCAATGCCGTCATCGTCGCGCCACTGGACGAAGTCGGTGTTCACCCCCCCCTGATCAATAAAATCCTCGATGAGGCGGCCGACCTCGTTGTCGACAAACGCACTCACCAGGGCCGTCCGCAGTTGAAAGCACTTCCGCAGGCCGCGGGCGACGTTGTATTCGCCTCCCCCTTCCCAGGCCTGGAAGTGCCGCGCGGTGCGGATCCGGCCTTCGCCGGGATCGAGGCGGAGCATCACCTCGCCGAGCGATACGCAGTCGAATCCACAGCGGTCCTTCGGCTTGATCGGCAGCGACATGGAGGCTCCTTCGGGGGGCGTTGTGTGTGGGGGCGTCTTGAGTGGGGGAAGGGGCTTGGTGGAGTCGGATGGTCAGGCGGTCGGGAGCATGGCAGCATCGATCTCGGCCACGCCCGCCTCGCGGGCCAGGTCGTTGAGGGCGGCGACCTCGGCGGTGGAAAAAAGCAGGCCGCCCGCTCGACTTGTGCGCTCGGCCGCCTCGGCCTCGAGCTGACCGGGGAGCATGCAGCCGGAGTTGCCATGGCCGAGGATGTCGGCGAGGACGGCCTTGACGTTGTCGCTCTGCGAGCGGCCAAAGGGAAACGCCGTGCCGCTGATCGCGTCGGGGTGAATGACCTGGAAGAAGAAGGCACAGCCCTGCTTTTCGCCAGCCACAGGAGCTCGGCTGCGAATTGTGGGGAGCGAGCCGCCGATCAGAGCGGCGACGATCTCGTTGATCAGCGACAGCCCGTAGCCCTTGTGGTCGCCGAAGGGAAGGAGGGCCACCGCGGCGTCGGGATCGGTCGTCGGCTTGCCTGACGCGTCGACGGCGGCGCCGGCGGGGAGCGGCTTTCCTTCGCGCTTCAGCTGCTGCACCCGCCCCATCGCGATCACGGACGTAGCCCAGTCGATGACGATTGGGTAGCCGATGGCGTCGGTCGTGGGAAAGCCCCAGGAGTGGGGATTGGTGCCGAGCGTCGGATGGACGCCGCGGAAGGGAACGACTTCGGCCAGCGACGCGGTGCAGTTGGTATAGGCGAGGTAGCCGCGGCGGGCGGCTTCCATCACGTAGCCCCCTCCCCATAGATAATGGAAGGCGTTGTCGACCGAGACGGTGCCGGTGCCGTGCCGATCGGCTAGCGCCATGCAGCGTTCGATCGCCTCCCAGGCGACGGCCTGGCCGAGCTTCTTGTTGCCATCCCAGACTTCCGCTGCATCGAATCGTGACGGGAGCTTGCGGATTTGGGCGCCGGGTACGCAGCCGCCGGCTTTCGAGCCGAACAGATCGTCGAGGTGGAGGGCCTTGATCGCGTTGTGCGTGCGGATGCCGTGGGTCGTGGCGGCGGTGGCGAGTTTGGCCGCCTTTTCCGCTTCGTCGGCGGTGTAGCCACGGTGGCGGTAGGCGGAAACGACGATCTGCTCGTGGATCGCGACGGGGACGACGTGGAAGATCTCGGCCATGGTGTTCTGCTGGGCTCCGGGAGCGGGAGAGGCACGGTGGGCTTCAGACGACCTTCTTCACCGGAACTTCCGGGTTGATCTGTGCCAGCGGCTTCTCGCCGCGCATGCAGTTGAGGAGATTGGTCACCGCCGCCATCGCCTGCCGCTGAACGCTCTCGTGGGTCCGTGAGCCGACATGCGGGGTGACCAGGCAGGTGGGGAGATTCGTGAGCGGGTGGCCCGCCGGCGGCGGCTCGGCATCGAGGACGTCGGTACCGTAGCCACGGACTCGGCCGCTTTGCAGGGCCTCGGCCATGTCGGACGAATTGACGATCTCGCCCCGGGCACAGTTCACGATCAGCACTCCCGGCTTCATCTGCCGGATCGTCTCAGCGCGGATGAGGTCGCGCGTCTCGGGGGTGAGATTGGTGTGGAGGGAGACGATGTCGGAGAGACCGAAGAGGTCGACAAGGCCCGCAGCGCGCTTGATGCCGTGCGCGGCGGCGAAGGCGTCATCCCAGTGGAGATCGTAGCCAACCACCGGCATCCCGAAGGCCCGGGCCCGGATCGCCACCTCCCTGCCGATCCGCCCCATCCCGACGATTCCGATCGTCTGGCCCATGAGCTCGTGGCCGGTGGCCCGCTTCCAGCCGCCAGTGCGCGTCGAGTCGGTGTGAAAGAGGAGATTTTTCTCCAGCGCCAGCATGAGGAGGAAGCAGTGCTCGGCGACGGTCGTGTGGTTGACACCGGGGGTGAATAGCAGCGGGATCCCCTTCGCCGTGCAGGCCGCGACGTCGATCTTGTCGACGCCGATGCCGTATTTCGAAAGCACCTTGAGCCGCGGCGAGGCCTTTTCGATCACCGGCTTCGTGATCGCGTCGTCGCCACAGAGGTAGCCGTCGATCTCGCCGACGAGCGCGAGGGTGTCGGCCTCGGAGAGCGGTCCGCGGGCGGTGATGATTTCCCAGCCGGTGGCAGCAAGCGCCGCGTGGTGGGGGCCGGGAGTGTCCTGGAAGGAGGTCGTGGTGAGAAGGATTCTCGGAGTCATCAAGGTGTCCTGGGCTGACGCGGAGGGGGCTTGAGCGTGCACTCTTACCCGACGGGAACCGTCACCGCAAATGGTTGGCAGCGGGGCTTTTAGTAGCGGTAGCCGAATCCGGTGTTGGCGAAGAAGTTCGGCGAGGTCTCGTTGAGCCCCCAGCCGAGACGGAGGCCGAGCTCGAGATCTTTCGTGAGGAGGACATGGCCGCCGCAGCTTCCATACTGGACGTTGATCGCCTTCTCCTTGCCGGTCGACATGATCCCGAAATACTCGGCGTGCACCTCCCATCGCTCCCCAAGCGGGATCTTGAGGGCTGTGGAGGGGGCCCACTGGTTGAAGAAGTCCTCCTCGGCCCAGCCGGTGCCCCAGCGTAGGCCCGAGCGCCATTCCCACCCATTGGAGAAGCGATAGGCCCACGCCTCGCCGACCATCATCGTCGATTGGTGCGTCGGCCCGTAGAGCGGCGTGAAGCCCTGGATCACCAGGGCCGACATCGGGATCCACCCGGCCTGATCGGTCGTTTCGAGCTTGGCTCCATAGAGCATCCGGCTCTCCTCTTCCGAGACGAGATCCTCGCCGCCGACCTGAGTTCCAGAGGCGAGCCCGGGCCCGCCGGCCTCGTAATTGATGCCGACCCGCAATTCCAAGCGCTCGCCGATCCCGCGGCGGACGAGGAGCTCGGGGAGGCTGTGGGCTTCCGGGCCAGTGGCGTTGTCGATGAACGAATACGAGGCTTCGGTGATCGTGCGCCCGGCTCCGGCCGTGGTCGGGGCGAAGGTGAACGTATCGCGGTCGGTCTCGATGTCGTCGCGCTCGGTTTCAGAAGCCGTCGCGCCCGGACGGAGCCGCAGCACCTCCATCGGCGTTGCGTGCGCCGGAAGGTCGAAGGCTGCGATGGTGAGCAGCGCGATCGCAGCCCCGAGGCCGTGCCGGGCTTTTTCGAGCAAGGATGGAGTTGTCGAGCGACCGCTCATGATCCGGCGCTGGCCGTGCGGGTCTGGAGCCGGTCGAAGTGCCAGGTGAAGCCGAGGCCGGCCCAGTAGCTGCAGATGTCGACTCGGGTGGAACTGCCGAGGAACGCGGTGGCCGGGAACATCCCGCCGGCGAAGGCGTCGAAGTCGAGCCCGGGGATCACGTCGCTGTAACCGAAGCCGGCAGACATGCGGTGCTCGTTGACGATCGCGAACTGGCTCTGCACATACTTCACCGCCGGAATCCCGCCGGGTACCTGGACCGGGCCGATCGACGTGCCGAAGCCGTTGTCGATCGGATTCTCGGCCAACGCGTAGCCGGCCCGGAGCTTGAGCCGGTCGGTAGCGCGGTACTGGGCCCCGAGCTGCATGACCCACTGCGGTTTGTAGATGCTCTTGAACAGCGCGGCTGAGTCCCAATCCAGGAACAGCGCATCGGCGGCCACAAGGAGCTTTCCATCCATGAGCGACTCGTTGGAGATCCCCATGCCAACCGTCTGTGGCAGGCCCATGTCGACATCGATGGGGCGCGATTGGCCGAAGAGGGTCGCCTCGTTTGGGAACCGGAAGGCCTGCGTCGAATGGTAGTAAGCACCGAGGCGCGTGGCATCCCCGACGCGGTAGTTGATGCCGACCCCTCCCCGCAGCGCGTAGGCATTCGTCATGGTGCTGACGCCGACGAACGGCCCGGAGACGAAGCCGTCCCCGATGAATATCGTCGCGCCCACTGAGAGCCGCTCCGTGAGGGCCACGGCCACCGACGGGGCGAACTCGAGGAGCAGGAGATACGAGGAAGTGCCGTTGCTGGCCGGATCCTGGACGTAGCTCGATCCGCTGCCGGCTGCCCCGAGGACGGCGATGCCGACCGTCGTGGGGAGGGCGAAGCCGTCGAGCTCCTGGGAAACACCGATCGCTGGGACGACCGCCCCCGGGGTTTCGCTCTTCTGAGAGAACGGCTGGACGCCGAGGAGCGGGATTGGATCAGCCTGCGAAAGTCTGGCCGTGGGGCCGACGAAGGCACCGCCAATCGTGAAGTGCGTCCCCTCGTACTGCGTGAGGGCCGCCGCGTTGCCATTGATCGCCGAGATGAAGTCTTGAGGTGCGGCGACGCTCGTTCCCGCCATGCCGCCGGAGGCGGGCATGAGGGTGTTTCGAAAGTCGATGCCGTAGGTCTGTGCCGAGGCTCGAGCTGCCGAAGCAGCGAGCCAGGCTGTTCCCACAAGGATCACAATCCGTTGTATCGCTCGCACGCAGCCTCCCCCCTCGTCCGCAGATCCCCCTCGTTCCGCACGACCCGCACAGCCCGTTGCATCGGCGTCTCTGTCTGTCTCGCTTGAGGACTCCCCCCGGGAGAGCCGCGACCGGGTGACCAGCGCCTCCGCCGGCCTTGTGGACCGACGGCTTGGGGGGAATGGGCAGCCGTGGAAGCTCGTGCGGATTGGGGCTCCGGGGCAGGCGAAATGTGACGGTTCCTCCGTACGGTCCACTGATGACGGTCGTGCCGGGGCCGTTGCCGATGGATACAGCGGGGGCTTTGGGAGACGAAAGGAACGTTTCCCTCGCCGACATGGGGTGGCGATCAATCAGAGGGATCTATCTATGAGCTTGGGGCAACCGAGGTGGCGAACGGGTGTGGTGCGGCTCGTGACGGGAATCATGGCCACTGGGGTCGTGGCAGCCGCGGCGCGGTCGCAGGAATCCGACTTCGTGGGGCGGGCCGACCAGGTGGGGCAGTTCGAGCGCTTCGATCCGGTGCTCGACGACGGCGTCATGGACGGCGTCATCCCCAACGGACAGGAGTGGTACCTGTTCGGGAAGCCCGAGCGTGCGGGGGTCTACGGCTGGCTCGACGGCGGCTTCATGGGCAACTTCGCCAGCCCGGCCAGCAAGTTCAACGGCCCCTACAACGCCGTCGACCGGGCCAACGAGCCAATGCTCAATCAGGTCTACCTCGTCGGCGAGCAGACGCTCCCCGGGGATGGCGAGGCAGGCCTCGGCTACCGGGCCGATCTGATTTACGGCGAGGATTATCTCCTCGCTCAGTCCACCGGATGGGAGGTCAGCCCCAGTCGCGCGCATGACTGGAACAGCGGCGAGTATTACGGGCTGGCGATGCCCCAGCTCTACGCCGAGGCGGGAAGCCAAGATCTCAACGTCAAGCTCGGCCACTTCTACTCGGTGGTCGGCTACGAAGGCCTGCCGGCGGTCGGCAACTTCTTCTACACCAAAGCCTACAGCTACCAATTCGCCGGCCCGTTCACCCACTGGGGCGGGCTCGCCAATTGGCGCGCCACCGACAACCTTGAGGTCAACGCCGGCCTCGTCAATGGATGGAACGCGCTCTCGTCGGGCTACGCCCGGGCCAACTTCCTCGGCCGTGCCCGCCTCAAGAATGACGACAATTCCCTCGCCACGTCGTTTGCGATCATCAGCGGCAACGAGTGCGACGACTTCTCCCCGGTCTTCCAGCCGGCCCCGATCCTCGCCTCGGCCAACCGCACCCGCTACAGCCTGATCTTTGAAGTTCGCCCTACGGACAACGTCGAGTATGTCTTCCATCAATGGCTCGGCACCCAGGCCCAGGGGCTTGCCGATGGCAGCACGGCGCTGTGGACCGGCATCGACCAATATCTCTATTGGTCAGCCAGCGACACCTGGAAGTGGGGCGCACGCTTCGAGTGGTTTGACGACGTCGACGGCACGCGTGTCGGGCTCAATCGGCCGAGCAACCCGAATCACGTCCCCTTGCCGGGCAACTACTTCTCGCTCACCGTCGGCCCCAACTGGGTGCCGAATGCGAATGTTCTCGTTCGCCCCTGCTTCCGCTGGGACTTCTTCAGCGGCAACAGCGGCGTCCTTCCCTTCAACGACGGCGTGAGCACGAATCAAACGATGCTCGGATTCGACGCGATTCAGAAGTTTTGAAGAGACGCCCGCGGGGCGACCCCGAAGCCACGCTTGGGCCAAGAATCGGGGAAAGCCCGGAGGGCCTCGAACCTGTGGGTGGTTCGTCGGCGGGGCCGGCAAAAGTTTCGTCGTTCCTCGGAGGCACCTCGTCACTCCTCAAGCGTTCGCCGATCCCCGCCTCGCCCGAGCGCTGGGGTTCGGTCGTGCCACTCAAAGCTCCGAAGCGAGGGGTCGCCCGTGCTCCGAGAGCCGGCGTTGCCGGCAAGCGGAGCCATGAGCCGAGAGCGCAGGCGGCATCGAGTGAGCGGCGGCCATGGAAGGCCGACGCGAACGTCCGGCGACGGGGCACGGGCGACC
>JBAWVV010000044.1:0-17139 GCA_037147115.1 Planctomycetia bacterium
TGTGGCCCTGGTTGTGGCCCTGGTTGTCGGCTGTGCCCGGCCGCAACCGGCCCCCGGGCCGGGCACGCCGCCGCCTGCCGGGGCCCCGGCCCAGCCCGCTGGTGGGGGCGCGAAGGCTCCGGCCAGCGCCGAGAAAGCCTCGCCGTTTAAGTTTGAGCGGCCGCTGCGCTCCGGCGGCGAGTCGGAAGCCGACCCGGTCGCCTGCCCGCGCTTCGAGGATACAAGCGTCGCTCGCGGGCTCGGGCATGTCTACCGCAACGGTGAGGCCGGCGGCTCGCTGATGGTCGAGGCGATCGGCGGTGGGGTCGGCTGGCTCGACTTCGACCGCGACGGTCTGTGGGATCTGTATTTCAATCAGGGGGGGGATCCGGCGGCCGTCGATCGGACCGACCAGCCCTTCGACCGCCTCTTCCGTCGCGTCGCCACGGCCGCGGGGGACGGGGGCGGGTTTGTCGATGTCACCATCCCCGCCGGGATCCGCGAGACCGGCTACGGACAGGGAGTGGCCGTTGGAGACTTCGACGACGACGGTTTCGACGATGTCTACGTGACCAACGTCGGCGCTAACACCCTCTACCACAACCTCGGCGATGGGACCTTCGTCGATGTCACCGCTGCGGCGGGGGTCGGCGACGAACGCTGGAGCTCGTCGGCTGCCTGGGCCGATCTCGACCTCGACGGCGATCTCGATCTCTACGTCTGCAATTATGTCCGCTACGACCCCTTCCATCCGATGGACTGCCGCAACGTCAAGGGGGAGCCGAGGATCTGCCATCCGCGCGACGTCGAGCACTGGCCCGACGAGTGCTACGAAAATCTCGGCGCCGGGGTCTTCCGGCCGGTGGCCGAGGCGTGGGGGCTGTTCGGCCCCGGCAACAAGGCGCTCGGCGTGGCGGTGGCCGATTTCACCAACGACGGTCGCCCCGATATCTATGTCGCCAATGACACCACCCCCAACTTTCTGTTTGTCAACGAGGGGGCACGAGCGGATGGGGGGATCGTGTTCCGCGAGTCGGCGACGCTCCTCGGATGCGCCGTCGACCGCAACGGGATGGCGCAGGCGAGCATGGGGCTCGCCGTGGGGGACTACGACGACAACGGCTGGCTCGACGTCTATTCGACCCACTTCTACGACGAATCAAACACGCTCTACCGCAACCTCGGGGCGAGCGGCTTCGAGGACGTGACCGGGCTCGTCGGGCTCCACGAGCCGACGCTTCCGCGCCTCGGCTTCGGCACGGCAATGGCCGACTTCAATGCCGATGGCCGCCAAGACTTGATCGTGGCCAACGGGCATGTCGAGAACTACCCCGGCAACCCGCTTTTGAAGATGAAGGCGCAACTGTTCAGCTTCACCGGCAAGCGCTTCAAGGACTGCAGCAGCGCCGCTGGGGCCTACTTCGACCAGAAGCTCGTCGGCCGCGGTGTCGCCCTGGCCGATTACGACGGCGATGGCGACCTCGACGTGGTGATCGCCCATCAGAACACCCCGGCGGCGCTCCTCGAGAACCGCTCCGATGCCGGGCACTGGCTGACCTTCCAATTCATCGGAGTGCGGAGCAACCGGCGCGGGATCGGAGCCCGAGTGACGGTGACCAGCGGCGACCGGGCGTGGATCCGCGAGCTGTGTGGCGGCACGAGTTACGCAAGCACCCACCAGCCCCTCCTTGCCGTCGGCTTGGGGGATCGGGCGGGCCCCTGCACCGTCGAAGTGCGCTGGCCCAGCGGCGTTTCGCAGCGCCTCGAGGGGGTGGCGGTCGACCAGGCGCTGCTCCTGCGCGAGCCGCTCAACGGCCGCTGACGGAGCGCTTCAGGCCAGGCCTGACGGAGCGCTTCAGGGGAGAGCGGCGGGCGCCTCGACATCGGTCCGGCGAGGCGGGGCGACCGCACCTTTGAGCCGCGCGATCGTCGCCCGCTCCGCCTCGGCCTCCGGTTCGTGGTTGGTGCGGGAGAGGAGCTCGGCGAGGAAGGATCGGACCGGCAAGCTCGAGGGATCGAGCTCGAGGCTCGCGCGCGCCGCAGCGAGCGCGTCGTCGGGGCGGCCGAGGGCCACAAGGAGCGCGCCGCGCTGGGCATGGACGGTCGCGACGCGGGGGCTGGCACTGATGAGGCGGTCGAGCATCGCCAGGGCTTCACGGAGCCGGCCGCCGCGCTGCATCTGGCGGGCGAGGGATGCCATCGTCTCCCCATCGCCAGGATCGGCGGCCAGGGCCCCCTCCCAGCAGGCGGCTGCGGCGTCCATCCGCCCGGTCGAGGCGTAGAGTTGCCCGAGGCCGCGAAGCGCCTCGACGTCGCCGGCGAGCGCGGCGACGATTCCCCGCTGGTCGCCGCGGTCGACCCCTTCCGGCACGAGAGCGGAGATCGCCTCCTGGGTCGCCCGTGTGCTCTTCGCGGTGCCGGGGAGCGAGGCGAGAGCGAGCCCGCGGGCCCGGGCGAGCTCACGGGGGGGAACGCGCGCGGCGGCGTCGTCGAAAGGGACCAAGCCCGCGGGCGCACCGCGCGGGGCCGGGGGGGCATCGTCGGGGCGCCGTGGGACTCGGTGGTCCGACATCGCCGTGTGGGCCACGTCCACGAGATCCTGCGACGGCATGTGGCAGCGGATGCACGATCCGGCGGCCGGGGGGGCGTCGCGCTCGACCGCCGGCAGCGAGCAGGGCTGCTCCTCGTGGCAGGCTTGGCACTTCGTCCGGTAGAAGGCATCGATCTCTTCCGGGGCCGGTTTGGCGTGGGGATCGTGGCAGGAGATGCAGCCGAGGGTGCCCCCAGTCCCCTGCCAGCAACGGCTCTGCCGCATCTGCTCGACCTGGCTGACCGGCTTCGCGCCGGAGGCCGCCGCAGCCCGCTCGTCGTGGACGAAGACGAGGAGCGTGTCGTCGAGGTCATCGCCGGGGCGGAAGTCGTAGAACCCCCGGCCGAAGCGGGTGATCGTCGCCTCGCCACCGAGATGGCATTGGTTGCAGACCGCTTCGCGGCGCCGCGGTTCGAGGTCGACCGGATTGACGATTCCCAGGTCGGTGGCAGTCGCCCCGGGGGCAAGAGCGGCCATCGTCGCCACGTGCTCCCCGCCGGGGCCGTGGCAGCGCTCGCAGCCGATCGCCGCCTCCGCGAAGACCCGCGACGAATACCTCCCGCTGCCGTCGGCGGCATGCTCCACGAGCCCCGCATGGCAATGGAGGCAACCGTCCCCGATCGACCGCTCGAAGCGCAGCCCCCGGTCGTGCTCATAGCCGGGGGAGAGCCCATACCGCCCGGTGCCGCCGTACCAGCCGATCGGGGACTGGACGAGGAGCCCGTCGTGGTCGATGAGGTAAGAGCGGCCGCGCGTCCCCGAGCCGACCGCGAATCGCACCGGCAGGGCCTGGTCGTAGATCGGCCGGCCGTCGGTATCGAAGACGCGCTCGTGGTGGAGAACGATGCCGTCGCGCTCCTCGACGACGTACTCCCGCTCCCGATCGACGAACGTCCGCACGTCGCTTTGATCCTCGACGGGACGCTCCCCGGGCATGGTGTCCATCGCCTGGCCCATCGGGTGCTTGGCGAAGCTCTCGGCGATTGCGGTGTGGCAGCCGCTGCAGGCCTGGGAGCCGACGTAGTCGGAGGGGCGCGGCGCGGGGCGCTCGAGTGCTGCCACCGGTGCACGGGGGGCCGGAGGGGAGCGGGAAACAACCGTGGCCCCGGCCGGCTCCGGACGGGCCTCTGCGCGAGGAGCCTCGCCCCCCGCGGGGGCCGCAGCCCCGTTCCCCCCCTGCCCCACGCCGATCCACGCCGGTCGCCACCACAGCGACAGCCCGGCGATCCCGACAACCATGGCAGCGGCGACGAGGAGGGCGGAGTTGCGGGACCGGGCCATGGCGGCGACGATTCCAAAAAGGGGATGCGGGGATGGCGGAGGAGCTTCTCCATAAGATAGTGGGGATCATGGCGCCGAATCCAACCCCGGATTGCGTCCCCACGGACAACGGTAGCGAAACCGACGGAGACTCAGGCGTGGGCAAACATGACAGACGACTCCCCGGCGCGCTCCTCTTGCTCCTGGTGGTCATGGGGCTGGCGGCGGCGGCGTGGCTGCGGGGCCCGGTCGGCGCGGGGCGGTCGGTGGCCCGGCTCGGCGTCGAGCGGGCGCGGGAGATCGTCTCAACGACGAACGTGGCGCTGGGCCAACTCGAGAATCAAGCCCTCGAAGCCAGTATCCCGGCCTTCGAGAGACTTCGCGACGAGGTGCTGGACGAACCTCTTCCGGCCCGAAACCTCGCCGTGGCACGAACGGTAGCCCTCGGCGACGGCGGCCTCGAGCCAGACGAGGAGGCGATTCAAGCGGCGCAGCGGGCGCTCGAGGCGATGGAGCGCCGGGAGGGGCCATCGACCGATCACCTCTGGCTCGCGGCCCGCGTCGCCCAACTGGCGCGCGACCCTGGAGCCTGGGAGGATGTCACGCGCCGGCTCGTCGTGGCGGCCCCCGACGACTCGGCGGCCTGGTACGAGCGTTGGAAGTCGCTCCGCGAGTTGGCCGGCGGCGCTGCGGCCAGCGAGGGCGCCGTGGCCAGCGGCGACGCGATTGGAAGCGACGGCGTTGTGGCCGCGGCGCTCGACCGGGCCTGCGCGCTCGATCCGCGGAATCTGTGGCTGGTGATTGAGTGGTGTCGCGCCGTGGCGCTCGACCTCGGCAAGCGGCCGCCGCCGGAGGTGCCCGCCGGCCTGGCGGCGAAGATCGAATCGCGCTGGGGGGCGATGGAGCCCTTCGCCCCCTCGATCAAGACCTTCGCCAACGTCGACATCCGCGAGGTCATCGACAAGGGAGTGGCCGCGGCCAACGCCGGGGATGCCGCCGGCGTCGCGGGACGGCTGCGGGGGTTGGCCAACGTTCTCGTCCCCCAGTCGGAGGCCGATCGGCGGGCCATCGAGCGCCATCCGCTCGAGTTCGTCACGCAGCGCTATCGGCCGGAGTTCTATGCCGTCACCGGTCTCGACAAGGCGACCGAGGTGCCGCGGATCGCCTCGAACCTCGACGGCCGCAAGGTGTTGTGGGGTATCGATGCCCCCAGCTCCTGCCAGGCCGTCCTCCTCGAGGATTTCGACCTCGACGGCCGCCCCGACATCCTTCTCCTCGGGAGCAGCAAAGTGCGGGTGTTCGGACGCCGCGACACCGGGCCGGTGGCGTTCACCGTCTCGTCCGCCGACGGCACGGCGACACCCTGGCACGAGATCGCCTCGGCGAACGTCCCGGAGGGGGCCGCGGGGCTGGTTGCCGCCGATCTCGATCTCGACTTCGACGAGGCGAAGCGGCCCGGCACTCCGGCCCGCCCCGGCACCGACAAGCCCGGCGCCGAGATCGTCGCGGAGAAGCTTGCCGCTGGTTGCCCGGCGGCCGATCTCGATCTTGTGGTTCATGGCGAAGGGGGCGTCGTCGTTCTGGAAAACCTCCTCGATCCGGCCACCGGCACTCGGTCGCTGCGTCCCTTTCCCGCCGAGGTGCTCGGCGCCGCCGGCCCGACCCGGTCGGCCGCCGTCGCCGACCTCGATGCCGACGGCTATCTCGATCTTGTCTCCGGCCATGACGGAGCCCTGCGCCTGTGGCGGAATCTCGGGCGCGGGGCTTTTGTCGCCTGGCCTGGCACGGCCGAGTTTGCCGTCGGGGCGCCGGTGCGGGCGCTGCTCACCCTCGACTGGGACCGGGATGTCGATGTCGACGTGATGCTCGGCAGCGATGCCGGAGGGGGATGGCTCGAGAACCTCCTTCATGGGCAGTTTCGGTTTGTTCCCTTTGGGTTCCGCGGGGGCGACGCAGCTGTCGCCGCCGGAGCTTTCACCGTGCCCGGGCCGATCGCGGCGCTTGAATGTGTCGATGCCGATGCGGATGGGGCCTGGGATCTCGTCGTGGCCGGTCCGTTCGGCGTGGCAACGGTGCCGAGCCGGAGGTCGGCGACGGGCGTGATCCGCCCAGCGGATGAACCGGGCGTCGTGGTGACCGACACCGCGAGCGCTGCGGTCCATGCGTTCGACCAAGACAACGACGGCCTCCTCGACCTCGTCGCCCTCGACGAGAACGCGATGACCGTTGCCCTCGGTCTCCCCTCCGGAGGATTCGAGCAGCAGCCGGAGAGACGTTGCCCCACCGGCCGCCCCCGGAGCTTCGACAGCGCCGACCTCGACGGTGACGGCGACCTCGACGGCGTCGTGGTTGGTGACGGGGACTGTGCCTTTGAGGTGCTCGAGAACATCGGTGGCAACACGAACCACTGGATCGACGTGGCGCTCGAGGCTCAGCAGATCAAGGGGACGGCGATGTCGCCGAGCGGCCGCGTCAACGCCCACGGCCTGGGGAGCCTCCTCGAGCTCAAGGCCGGAGCGCTCTATCAGCCACGCCCTGTCCGTCGCCGCACGACCCACTTCGGCCTGGGGAATCTCGCCGTGGCCGACGTGGTCCGCGTGGCGTGGATCAATGGCGTGCCACAGAACGTCATCCAACCGGCCGCCGACAGCCTGATCTGCGAGGAGCAGATCCTCCTCGGCTCCTGCCCCTACCTCTACACCTGGAATGGTCGGGAGTTCGTGTTTGCCACCGATCTCCTCTGGGCCGCGCCGCTGGGATTACAGCGGGCCGAGGGACAGCTCATGCCGGCGCGGGAATGGGAGTTTCTCAAGATCGACACGCCGATGGTGCCGCGCGACGGTCGATATACGATTCAAATCACCGAGGAGCTGTGGGAGGCGGCCTATTTCGACACGTTTCGGCTGGTCGTCGTCGATCATCCCGCCGACGTGGAGATCTTCTCCAACGAGAAGGTCGGCCCCCCCGACATCGCCGCGTTCGGGATCCACACTGTGCGCACTCCGATCCGGCCGGTGGCGGCCACCGATGGAGAGGGGGGCGAGCTTCGCTCAGACGTCATCGCCGCCGACGGCCGGTTCGCCCGATCGTACGCGAGGAAGCTCCGGCAGGGGCTCGTCGCCGACAATTGCTTGGTCCTCGATTTCGGGGCGATCCCCGACGCCCTTGAGGCGAAGCTCGTGCTCACCGGCTGGACCTATCCCACGACCGTCAGCGAGAACGTCGCCCTGTCGCACGATCCCTCCCTCGCGCTGCCGAAGCCACCGAGCTTGTCGGTGCCAGACGGCGCGGGGGGCTGGCGGGAGGTGATCCCGTTCACCGGCTTCCCTGGTGGAAAGACGAAGTCGATCGTCATCGATCTCTCCGGGCTCCTCGATCCGGCCCACGCCCGGCTGCGGATCGACACGACGATGGAGATCCACTGGGATGAAGCCTTTCTCGTCTCGGGGGAGGAGGCGCCGACACTCGCGACGGTGGAGCTCGATCCCGTCTCGGCCGATCTCCACTGGCGAGGTCGGTCGCGGATCGAGCAGGAGGATGGCGACGCCCCGGAGCGGTTTGTCTATGGCGAGCCCCTCGAGGAGCCACGCTGGCCGCCGATGCGGGGCCGGTTCACCCGCTACGGCGATGTCTGCGACCTCGTTGCCGAGGGGGACGACCGGCTGGTGATCATGGGTGCGGGGGATGAAATGACGGTCTCCTTCCCAGTGCCCCCGGGGCCGCCGGCGGGCTGGAGGCGGAGCTTCCTCCTCCACAGTATCGGGTGGGACAAAGACGCCAACCTCGCCACCGCGGAGGGGCAGACGGTCGAACCGCTCCCCTTCCGCGGGATGCGCGCTTACCCCCCCGCCGACGATGACCAGCCCGAAACCTCCCCGGCCCGCGAAGCATGGCTGCGGGACGATCAGACCCGTCGCCAGGACGAGGCATTCTGGCGGGCGATCCGCCGCTGGTCGGTCGATGGTGATAGGCTGGGAGAGGACCGCACGGGCGGCCCCGGTGGGGGACGCGACACGAGGAGGAGCGAGCGATGAGGGGCGCGGGTGCGAGGCGGTGGCGAGGCCTGATCGGGATGCTTGGGCTGGGGCTGATCACGCTCTCAGCGATCCCGTCGCCGGGTCGCGCTGAGGAGATGCTCTATCCCCTCTCGGTGGCGGTGGCCGGCGACTCCGCCGTCTTCGTTGCCGACCGGATGCTGCCGGGGCTGCTGAAGCTCCAGGCCGGCAAGGTAGAGGTATTTTTCCAGGGGAAGAAGACGTTCCGCACGCCGCTCAATGCCGTCCGCGCGGTGGCGGTCGCCAGCGATGGCACCGTCTATGCCGCCGACTCGGCGACCCGGGATGTCTTCAAGTTCGTCGACGGTCAGCCGGTCCCGCTCACCCAGGGGAAGATCGGGATCCCGGTCGACATCGCCTTCGATCCCTCGGGCGATCTGTTCGTGTCGGACCTCGAAACGCAGCGGATCTGGCGGGTGCCGGCGGCCGGTGGCGAGCCGCAGGAGGTGGCCCGACTGGCTGCCCCCCGAGGGCTGTTCGTCGATGGGACGGGGCGGCTGTGGGCCGTGGCGGCTGGGGGGGAGCAACCGCTGGTGCGGATCGCCGCCGACGGGAGCATCGAGCCGGTGGTCAAGGAGCGGGTGTTTGAGTTTCCGCACGACGTCGTCGTGGCCGACGACGGCACCGCCTACGTCAGCGACAACTACGCTCGGGCGGTCTGGAAGGTGGCGGCGGACGGTACCGCCACCAAATGGAGCACCGGCGAGCCACTCAAAGGCCCGGTCGGCCTCGCGATCCGGGGCGGAAAGGTCCTCATCGCCGACCCACAGGCAAAAACGGTCTGGGAGGCGGATGGCGAGGGAAAACTGACCCCCCTGCACCCGGCTGCAAAGTGATTCCAGCGCCCCGCGGTGCTTTCGTTGACGCATCCGACGGGGCTGTCTACAGTTCACAGATGAGTGGGGAAGATGGTGTTCGGTGGGGTGGCCACGGATTCGTGGGCCCAGCTTGATCCCGGGTTTTTCGTCCCATGTTTCGCCTCGACCGCACCCTCGCTTGGCGATTCGCTCCGGGCCGCTTCATGAGCCCTGTCATGAGCGCTTTGATTCTTGCCATTGGGCTCCTGGGATGCACCGGAGCCGAGGCCAGTTGCGGCGATTGGCTCGTAGGACACCACCGGTCGGCCGCTGCTCACGACGCGATCGTGGCCGACGGCGAGGCCGGGGGGCCGGTATCCCCGCGGCCGGCCGATGCCCCGCGACTGCCCCAGTGCGACGGCCCGGCCTGCCGCGGAGTACCGTTCATGCCGGGCCTGCCGCGTGATGTTTCGGCCGATGCCCCTCGTCATGACCCTGCCGATCGGGTTGCCGTGGCAGCCCTTTGCTGCCGGGACGTCGGTCGTCCGTTCCTGGCCGCGAACGATCGCCAACCGCTGGCCGTGATCGCTGCGGTGCCGATCCGTCCTCCCAGACGGGCTTCTCTCCAGGCCTGACGTTGCCCGGTCCGCCACCGTCGTCCGAACAGCTCCGAAGAGGGGCGTGACCGGCCGTGGTCGATCGGGCACCCCGCTCGAACTCGTCCGTTGGCTTCCCCGGTCTTCCCGGGAAGGAACCGGCGGGATGGAGGCGGGGATTCCGTGGGCCCTCCCTCTTCCGTGTGGCCGAGTGCCGCTGGATTCGGGGGGCTGCCCTTGTCGCCCGCCTGCCTCCGCCCGCTCACGAAGAGGACCTCGTTCCATGGGCCCCGACGCCGTCACGACATCCCCGCGCCCGCCGCGCAAGCCCCATGTGCCTGCGATCGGCCCGCGCCTCCGGGTTCTCCTCAATGTCGTCCTCGGCCTGCTGGCGGTGATCGGGGCCAATTCGGCCTACCTCGCCGCGATCACCTTCCTCGAATGGACCTCGCAGGAGACCTATCAAAACTGGCTCTACCAGTGGATGTTCCTCGTCCACCTCGTGCTCGGGTTCGTGTTCGTGGCGCCGTTTGTGGTCTTCGGCGTCGTCCACATGTTCAACACGAAGAACCGGAAAAACCGCCGCGCGGTCCGCGTCGGCTATGCCTTGTTCGCGGTCTCGCTGGTCGTTCTCGTCTCGGGTGGATTGCTCCTTGCCTTGAGGGCGACCAATGCCGGCGCGCGGACGCCGCTCCTCACGCAGGCCACCTACTGGGCCCACATCGCGGCGCCGGTCGTGGCGGCGTGGCTCTACTGGCTCCACCGGCTTGTGGGGCCGAAGATCAAGTGGCGGATGGGGCTGACGTATGCCGGCGTCGTGGCGGCCGCCATCGGGGTGATGGTGTTCCTCCATGCCCAGGATCCGCGCCACTGGCATGCCAAGGGGCCGGAGGAGGGGAAGCAGTATTTCGAGCCGTCGCTGGCCCGCACCGCCACCGGCAACTACATCCCTGCCGACACGCTCATGATGGACAACTACTGCAAGAAGTGCCACGCCGACGTCCATGCTGCCTGGGAGGGGAGCAGCCACCACTTCTCGAGCTTCAACAATCCCGCCTATCTGGCGAGCGTTCGCGAGACGAGGCTCGTCTCCCTCGAGCGGGACGGGAGCGTGAAGGCGGCCCGGTGGTGCGCCGGCTGCCACGATCCGGTGCCGTTTTACAGCGGCGCCTTCGACGACAAGGACTACGACGACGTTCACCACCCAACGGCCCACGCCGGCATCACCTGCACCGTCTGCCACGCGATCACGCATGTCAACAGCACGAAGGGGAATGCCGACTACACGATCGACGAGCCGATCCACTACCCCTTTGCCAAGAGTGACAACGCACTCCTGCAGTGGGTCAACAACCAGCTCGTCAAGGCGAAGCCGGCGATGCACAAGAAGACCTTCCTGAAAGACTTCCACAGCGACGCCGAGTTCTGCTCCACCTGCCACAAAGTCCACCTCCCCAAGGAGCTGACCGCCTACAAGGACTTTCTGCGCGGCCAGAATCACTACGATCCCTTCCTCCTCTCCGGCGTCTCCGGGCACGGGGCGCGGAGCTTCTACTACCCGCCCCAGGCGAAGGAGAGCTGTGCTTCCTGCCACATGCCGCTAAAAAGTTCGACCGATTTCGGCGCTCAGCGCTACGACGACACCGACCGCCTCACCGTCCACGATCATCTCTTTCCCGCCGCGAACACCGGACTGGCATGGCTCAAAGACCGGGGCGACATGGTCGAGGCCCACGCGAAGTTTCTCCAGGAGATCACCCGGGTCGACATCTTCGGGATCCGCGATGGCGCGGGGATCGATGGCCCGCTCCAGGCGCCGCTGCGACCGGAGGTGCCGACGCTCGAGCCGGGGAAGCCGTACCTCCTCGAGACGGTGATCCGGACCCTGAAGCTGGGCCACCTCTTCACGCAGGGAACCGCCGACTCAAACGAAGTCTGGCTCGACGTCACGGTGACCGCCGGCGACCGCGTCATCGGCCGCAGTGGCGGCATCGATGCGGAGAAGGGGAACGAGGTCGACCGCTACGCCCACTTCATCAACATCTTCATGCTCGACCGCGAGGGGAATCGGATTAACCGCCGCAATCCGCAGGACATCTTCGTGCCCCTCTACAACCATCAAATCCCGCCGGGGGCGGCGTGGACGGTCCATTACGGCTTCGAGGTTCCCCCCGATGTCACCGCCCCGGTGACGGTGAACATCAAGCTCCGCTATCGAAAGTTCGATGCCGAGTACATGCGGTTTGTCGCCGACAAGGCGCGGCCGGGGGATTTCCCGCTCCGTGGTCATGTGGCCGGAGAGCCGTACGTCGACGAGTTGCCAATCGTGACCATGGCTGAGGATGAGATCACCTTCCCGGTGGCCGGCGTGGTGGCAGAGATCGCGCCGCCACCCGAGCGGAAAATCCCCGCCTGGGAACGGTGGAACGACTACGGCATCGGTCTCCTCATCAAGGGGAAGGCCGAGTTGCGGCAGGCGGAGGAGGCGTTTGTCGAGGTTGAGAAGCTCGGCCGCTACGACGGCCCGGTGAACCTCGGCCGGGTCAATTTCGAGGAGGGACAGGTTGACGAGGCGGCTGCAGCGCTTGAGCGGGCGGCCAGCCACACCGATCCGGCCGCGCCGGCCTGGACCGTGGCCTGGCTCTCGGGGCTCGTGAACCGGCAACAGGGACGGCTCGAGGAAGCGGAGGCCAACTTCCGCAAGGTCCTCGAGGATCGGACGGAGGAGATGCGGAAGCGCGGCTTCGACTTCAGCAAGGATTACGAGGTCCGCAACCTGCTGGGGTTGACGCTCTACGACCGGGCGAGCCAGTACCGCGGCGCCGACGCGGCCGAGGCGCGCCGCGCGGTCCTCGAGGAAGCGGCCCGGCACTTCGAGATGACGCTCCTCCTCGATTCGGAGAACGTCGCCGCGCACTACAATCTCCAGCTGATCTACGGGCAGCTGGGGGACCGGGAGAAGTCGGACGAGCACCGCCGGCTCCACGAACGCTACAAGCTCGACGACAACGCGGCCGATCGGGCGGTGTCGCTGGCGCGAAAGAAGTATCCGGCGGCAAACTTCGCCGCCGAGTCGCTTGTGATCTACCCACTCCAGCGTCCCGGGGCGCCGCAACTCCCCGCCGGGGAGCGGACGGCCGCCGATGGCTCGGGTGATCCAGGGGAGCAGCGCGACGAGGTGAGCGCCGCACCGCACCCGTTGCCGGCAAACAACGCGGGCTCCTGACGATTGGTCCCACGCAACGGCAGGCAGCGGCAGGCATCGGCAGGCAACGAGTCAGGCAGCGATCAGGCAACGGCAGGGCGAGGTTTGCGATGGCCATCCGAGACGGTGATTCCAGGCGTGATCGTGATGATGAGAGCGAGGAACGCGACGATGCCGTGATCGGCAAAGCGTTCTGGCGTTCGCTCGCGCTGATCATCGCCGTCGGCGTCATCGGCGCCGTGGTTGCCTGGCGACTGGGGCTCAAATCCCCTCCGCCGCCACCGCGGGAGGCGAAGCTCTCGCTCCCAGCCGGGCGCGAGAAGCCAAAGGTCGTCATGCCGCGGATGCCGTTTACGGATGTGACGGCGGCCGCCGGCATCGACTTTGTCCACGAGAATGGCGCCGCCGGCGAGAAGCTCCTTCCAGAGACGATGGGGGGGGGATGCGCGTTCTTTGATCACGACGGTGACGGTGATCAGGATCTGCTCCTCGTTCAGGGCAGCCGTTGGCCGTGGGATGACCGGCCGGCGCCGCAGCCGGCGCCGACGATGAGGCTCTACGACAACGACGGCTCCGGAAACTTCCGCGACATCACCGCCGGATCCGGGCTCGACGTGCCCTTCTACGGGACGGGCGTGGCGGTGGGGGATTTCGATGCCGACGGCCGGCGTGACCTGTTCGTGACGGCCGTCGGGCCCGACCGGCTGTTTCACAATCTCGGCGCGGGGAGGTTTTCCGACGTCACGGCCGACGCCGGAGTGGCCGGCGACGAAGCCGACTGGGGAACGAGCTGTGGCTGGTTCGACGCCGACCGGGACGGCGATCTCGACCTGTTGGTGTGCAACTACGTCGCCTGGTCGCGCGACATCGACCGCGCCCAGGATTTCCGCCTCGTCGGCGGTGGACGGGCCTACGGGCGGCCGCAGAACTTCGGCGGGGCCTTCCCGCGGCTTCTGCGCAATGACGGCGGCGGGCGATTCACCGATGTCTCCGAGGAAGCCGGCATCCGCGTCCGCAACGCGGCCACCGGCGTGCCGGTCGGCAAGTCGCTCGGACTGGCGTTCGACGATCTCGACGGCGACGGGGTCCTCGACGTCGTCATCGCCAACGACACCGTCCAGAATTTCCTTTTCCGCAATACCGGCCGCGCCGTCTTCGAAGAGGTGGGGAACCTCGCCGGCGTCGCCTACGACGTCGAGGGGAAGGCGCGCGGCGCGATGGGGATCGACATCGCCCGGTTCCGCAACGACGACGAGATCGGGATCGTCATCGGTAATTTTTCCAACGAGATGAACGCGCTGTATGTCTCCCAAGGGAGCCAGATGCAGTTCAAGGACGACGCCGTCTCCAACGGCTTCGGCCCCGAGACGCGGCAGGAGCTGACCTTCGGCGTTCTCTTTGCCGATATCGATCTCGATGGCCGCCTCGATATCCTCGCCGCCAACGGCCATCTCGAGGAGGACATCAACAAGGTCCAGAAGACGCAGTTTTACGAGCAGTCGCCGGAGCTGTTCTGGAACTGCGGCGCCGGCGAGGCGACCGAATTCCGGCCAGCACCGACCGACCTCGTGGGGAGCGACTTCCACCGTCCGCTCGTCGGTCGGGGAGTGGCGGCGGCCGACATCGACGGCGACGGCGACACCGACCTGATCGTCACCGCCAGTGGATCGAAGCCGCGCCTTCTCCGCAATGATCAGGCCTCGGGGCACCATTGGGTGCGGATCAGCCTCGCCGGCACCGGTGCCAATCCCGATGCGATCGGGGCGCTGGTGACGGTGAAAACGGCGGCCGGGGTCGAGGCCCGGCGTGTCAGTCCCACGCGCAGCTACCAGTCGCAGTGCGAACTGCCGGTGACGATCGGCCTGGGGATGGCCAATGGGCCGGTCGATATCCGTGTCGAATGGCCCGACGGCACCACCTCCACGCATCCGGGGATCGAGGTCGACCGGGCCGTCAAGCTTCCTCACCCCCGGTCCGCGGAGACCGCTCACCGATGACACCCTTCGCGGCCGACGGAAGCGGGGGCTTGTCGTCGCTGCCCGAAGCGGTCTCGGCGGCGGAGATCCGTCGCATCCGGGGGCCGAAGCACGCCGTCGATCCTCACCGTCCGATCGCCGTCTGGGACGAGGAGGAGGTGGCGGCGCCGGGCCGGTTGGTGACCTGCCGGGTCGTCCTCCTGGCCGGGGCGGAGTGCCCTTTCACCTGTGCGATGTGCGATCTGTGGCGGCACACGCTCGACGGGCCGACGCCACCGGGGGCGTTGCCGGAGCAGATCGCGATGGCGCTGGCCCAGCCCGCGGATCCGGATCTCGGGGAGCCCCGCTGGATCAAGCTCTACAATGCCAGCAACTTCACCGATCCGCACGCGGTCCCGCCAGCCGATATCCCCCGGATTGCCGCGCTCCTCAAGGGCTTCGAGCGGGTGATCGTTGAGACGCATCCCAGGCTTGTCGATGCGTCACTCGAGGCGTTTGCCGGGGGGCTGACCGGGCGCCTGGAGGTGGCGCTGGGGCTGGAGACGACCGACCCTCGTTTCCTCCCCTGGCTCAACAAGCAGATGACGACCGCAGACTTTGCCGCGGCCGCCGTTGGGCTCCGGGCGGCCGGCATCGACGCGCGGGCCTTCGTCCTGCTCGGGCTGCCGGGGATCGACGAGCGTGAGTCGGTCGCCGAGGCGATCATCACCGCGCGGTTCGCGGCCGCGGCCGGGTGTCGCCATGTCTGTCTCATTCCCACGCGCCCGGGCAATGGCCATCTTGACGAGCTCGCCGCCGGCGGACGCTTCGTCCCGGTCTCGGCGGCGGCTGCCGAGGCGGCGCTGGCCGGGGCGATCGCCACCATTCCCGCAGCCTGTTTGGTGACGCTCGATCGGTGGGATTGGGATCGGATGAGCGGGCAATGCGACGTCTGTCGGGCCCCCAGGCGTGACCGGATCGGAATCATGAATCGCTATCGCGGAATCCTCCCTCCATTCCGTTCGCCTTGCGGCTGCCCTGATGCGGTATGACACGATCATTCTCGGAAGCAGTTTTTCCGGCAGCCTGCTGGGGTGGATCCTCGCGGCCCGCGGGATGCGAGTTCTCGTCGTCGATCGGGGACGCCATCCGCGCTTTGCGATCGGCGAGTCGAGCACGCCGGCGGCCGACCTGATCCTCGCCGATCTGGCAGCCCGGCACCGCTTGCCGGAGCTCGCCCCTCTGGCCCGGTGGGGATCGTGGCAGGCACGCTACCCCGACTTGGGATGTGGAAAAAAACGTGGGTTTTCCTATTTCCACCATCGGCCGGGGGAGCGGTTCCACGACACCCCCGACCACGCCGCCTCGCTCCTCGTCGCCGCCAGCGCCACCGATGCCGGGAGCGACACGCACTGGCTGCGGGCCGATGTCGATGCGTTCCTGTGCGAACGCTCCGCCCGCGCCGGCGCGGTCGTGCGGGAAGGGTGCGAGGTCGTGGCGATCGAGCGCCAGGAGCGTTGCTGGAAGGTGCGCTTCGCCGCGGCGATCGGGGATGGGCTCGGACCGGAGGAGCAGGCAAGCGCCCCGTTCCTCCTCGATGCCACGGGTGGGGGCGGAGCCTCGGCTGCGGCCCTCGGGCTGAAAAGCCTCGACGACACGCTCCACACGCGCTGTGGCGCCCTCTTCGGCCATTTCTCCGGCGTCGGCTCGTGGGATCGGCTCCAGGAAGCGGCCGGCAATCGCTCCACCACATCCCCCTTCCGGTCAGATGACGCGGCGCAGCACCATTGCCTCGATGGCGGATGGATGTGGATCCTGCGGTTCCGCGACGATCTCGCGAGTGTCGGCATCGTGCAGCCAACCGGCGTCTGTCAGGGGTGGGCGGCGGGTGGGACCGGTGCGCTCGAGGGGGTGTGGCGGCGATTCCTGGCGACGTATCCCTCGTTGGCCGACCTCCTCTCGGCGAGCCGACCGGTGCGCCCGTTGGGGCTGATCCCGAGGATCAGCCGGCTCTGGTCGCGGGCTTCCGAGGAGGGCTTTGCGATGCTCCCCACGACGGCCGGCTTCGTCGACCCGCTCCACAGCACCGGCATCGCCCACGCCCTCTCGGGGGTCGAGCGCCTCGCTGATCTGTTGCTTGCCGAGTCGTTCGACGAGGTCGGCTGGGAGGCCTACGGCGCTGCGGTGATCGACGAGGTCGCGTGGATCGATCTCCTCGTCAGCACCTGCTACGCGGTCCTCCCCGACTTCGATCGTTTCCGGTTGGCGAGCACGCTCTTCTTCCTCGCCACGGTAGCGGCGGAACGAGGGTATGGACGGGGGGAAACGACCACCTCGCAGGGATTCCTCGCCGCCCGCAACACGCCGCTCCGGGCGGCCCTCTTCGCGGCGCGGGCGGAGCTTCTCGGCGGCGGCGAGGCGACTGCGGCGCGGCTTCGCGACCGCCTCGCCCCCTTCGATCCGGTTGGCCTCCTCGACCCGGCGGCCAGGCACCGTTTCGCCCACACCGCCGTCGACAAGTGACCCTGGTCGGAGGCCGGGGCTTTTGTCTCCGCCGCTGCACCGCGTAAGCTCTCGAAAGAACGGACGTACACGCTGTGGGGAGGAAAAGAAATCGTCATGGTCGGGAAGAAGCAGTCGTCGGGACGGAGTAGACCCCGGCCGGCGGACGCGGAAACCGCATCCGGTCGTCGCCGCCGGCC
>JBAWVV010000045.1:0-17033 GCA_037147115.1 Planctomycetia bacterium
CGCGGCTCGTCGCCGTCCCGACTCGCCGACGACCGCCCGTACCAGTACAAAGGCACTCCCGAGTATTCAGGACGATGGCCGAAATTGCTGGAGCGATCCGAATGAAGAAGACTCCTGGAAAAGGCCCTGCCGGCGAACTGTCGGCACCTGGTGGCACGCTGCAGACATCTCAGCTTTTCGTAGAAGCGGTCGGCAGAGCGCTGCGGCGATCGGCGCGGACTGCCCGTCGGATCGCGCATATGCACGGCACGCCGGTGTATATCTGGCGCGACGGGAAAGTCGTGGCCGAGAAGCCCTGATCGTAGCCCGGCGGGGCGGACATGGTTCATGGAGGGCTCCATCGCCCACCGGATATGGAACGGTTCGTGCAACTCATTCGTCCTTCGGCCGGGGCCTGATCCCCGACGGAAGTGAAATTGTTCGATCGTGAAAACGCGGGGTCGGGGGCTTCGACGGCCGGCTCTCTTCGAGCATCCGGCGATCCTAAAATTGCCGCGTCGCCCCCAGCGAGGCTCCCCCGTGAGCCGAAACGGCGCCTTCTGGACCGCGCCTGCTCCGCATGTTCGGCATCGGGCGGTGCAGTCGTACGTGGCTTCGAGCCAGTCGTGATCGGAGTCAGGCATCGGGTAACCGTGTTGCCATTCCGGCTCGAGTGAAAAGTACCTGGCACCAGCGCGATCCTCGTCGGTGAAGAGGGTCGTAACGGAATCGACCACCCGCCAGTCCTCGATGCGGTCGCGGAGCAAGGGCCACGCCGGATCGGCCTCTTCAACCGAGACCGTAACCAGCCCCTTTGGATCGGTGCAGGTCGGGGGTGCAGGGAGAGAAGTGAACGCGACGGCGATCCGCTGTTCTCGGAGGAAGCGGCAACGGGGGCCATCCTCGGTGTCGTTAAAACTGATCTGGTGCACGATCTTCATGGAGGATGGTCCGTGGGAATGAACGAGCCTGGGACCCCCTCCAGGCGTTGCCACGATATCTCACCGGATCCCCTAGGAGGTCGCGTCAACCGGCCAAAGAAGCGGCCAAATCTGGGGTGTGGCATTCAAAATGCCGTGTGGCAAGTATTGTGACGACAGTAGTTTATATCGATTCCTCAGTTTCGAATGAACCGGCCAAAAAAGCGGCCATAATGGCCGGATGAGCCAGCCAGTCGATCGCGGGGAAAACACGAGTCTGATGGAGCCGCTGCTCCTGGGCGAATCCTCGCCCCGGCGGGCGGCGCTGGCCGACAAGGCGCTCGAACTCGTCACCGCCTCCACTCGCCTCGATGGCACGCTGCCGCGGGGAGTCGCCGGGTGCCTCGCCGGCCTCGTCCGCTCGATGAACTGCTACTACAGCAATCTCATCGAGGGTCACGACACCCACCCGGTGGACATCGAACGTGCCCTGCGCGCCGACTACAGCACCGAACCGCGGAAGCGGGATCTCCAGCTTGAAGCCCGCTCGCATATCGCCGTGCAGGCCTGGATCGATGGAGGATCGCTGGCAGGTCGGGCGTCGACCGCTGCGGCCATCCGCGAAATCCACACGCGATTCTGTGGCGAACTTCCCGAGTCGCTGCTGACAGTCGGAGACATCGCGACCGGTGGTGGGATTCGTGTGGTGCCGGGGAGTTGGCGGGTGACGGACGTGGCCGTCGGTCGTCATCGTGCCGTCAGCCCGGGTGCCGTGGAGCGGTTCATGGAGCGCTTCGAGGCCGTCTACGCGCACCTCGGGAAAATGGAGACCATCCTTGCCGTGGCGGCGGCCCACCACCGGCTCCTCTGGATCCATCCGTTTGCTGACGGCAATGGCCGTGTCGCGCGGCTCGTGTCGTACGCGATGCTCCGTGACTCCATCGGGGCCAGTGGCATCTGGTCGATCGCCAGGGGGCTCGCCCGCCGCGAGGTCGATTACAAGGATCGGCTGGAGGACTGCGACCAGCCCCGTCGGAGTGGCTTCGACGGCCGTGGGGCGCTCGGCGAGGGAGCCCTCGCCGACTTCGTGGAGTTCTTCCTCGACATCTGCTTGGATCAAGTGACGTTCATGGAGCGTTTGGTGCAGCCTGCCGCGCTCACTGGGCGCGTCATCCGATGGGCCGAAGAGGAAATGGCCGCGGGGCGACTCGCGCCGCGATCGGATCGGCTCCTCGAAGCGTTGCTTCTGCGGGGAGAGTTCGAGCGTGGCGACGTCGAACGACTGCTGTCGGTCAGCGAACGGTCCGCGCGGCGGACGACGTCGTCTCTTCTCGAGGCCGGTGCCGTGGTTGCCGATTCACCCCGGTCGCCGTTACGGCTGGGCTTTCCTGTGAAGGCAGCGCACCGCTGGCTGCCGGGGCTGTTTCCTGATCCGCTGACCGGGAGTCGGTGACAGCCCCGCGAAGCGTGCCCGCGGCACCGTTTCGAGTTGGCCGTGGATGACGTGATCCGCCGCCGCTCAGGGCTTCGCCGGGGCGGGGGAGGGCTCGAGGGTGTGGGCGAGTTTGCCGTCGGCCACCGTCCAGATCCGTAGCTTGCCGTCTTGGCATCCGGCCGCCAGCCAGGTTGGGCCGGCCGCCACGGCCTGAACGAAGTCGGCGGCCCCGGGGAACTCGCGGACCGTGCCGCCGCTAGCGGCATTGTAGATTCGCACCGTCGGGTCGCCGGAGCAGGCGATCACGTCCTCGCCCGGAGCGATGAACTTCACGGCCGTGACTTCCTTCTTGAGCCCGGCGATCGTCCGCTGCTGCTCGCCGGTGACGACGTCCCACACCTTGATCGCGTTGTCGGCCCCGGCACTCGAGAGGCGGCGGCCGTTGGCCTGCCAGGCGACCCCGAGGACATGGCCAGTGTGCCCCTCGAAACTCTTGACGTGCTTGCCGTCGGCGACACTGTGGACCTTCACGAAGCGGTCGGTCGCCCCTGAGGCGAGGAACGCTCCGTCGCGCGAGAACTCGAGCGCCGTGACGACGTCGGAGTGCGGCGCGGCAAACTCGCGGACGAGCGCCCCATCGGCTCCATTCCAGAGCTTGATCTCGCCCGAGCGACTGGCGCGGCCGCTGCCGGTGGCCAGGATCTTTCCATCGGGTGAGAAGGCGAGCGCTGTGACGCCGTCGATCGGCGGCACGCCCGCCTCGTCGTCGCTCGCCGGCGGCGTCAGTTCTCCGCCGATCGTGCGGGCGAGCGTCCACCGCGGGGCCACCTGCCAGATCCCGGCGACGGCCGCACCGCCGCCGATGAGGGCCCGGCCGTGGTCGAGGAATGCCACGACCGCCTTCGATTCGCCGGCGCCGCCGTCCCAGGTATCGCGCGGGATCGCGTCTTGGCCGCCGTGGAGCGAGACGATGCCATCGGCTCCCGCACAGAGGATCCAGTGGCCATCGGGGGAGAAAGCAACCGCTGCGGCCGGCTTCTCCGAAGCGGTTTTTTGGTCGGCCAGCGCCAGACGGGCCGCCTCGGATGCCGCCGCGTCGGCCTCGGACTTCGTCGCTTCGTCCTTCCGCTTGGGAAGGTCTTCGTTCGAGCGCGCGACCTGGGCCTGGGCGAACTCGACGGCCCGCTTGGCGCTCGTGGCGGCCGTCTCGGCCCCCTTGCGGGCATCCTCGGCGGCGGTGGAGGCCTTCTTCATCTCCTCCATCTTCTTCGTCGCCTCGTCGGCCTTTGCCTTGGCCCGCTCGATCTGCTGGGCGGCCTGGGCGACAGCCTGATCGGTGGCGGCCCGGGCGGCGGCAGCAGCGGCGGCGGCGGCCTCAAAGCTCTTCAAAGCCTCGGCGGCAGCAGCGTCTCCGGCGCTCGACGCCGCGACGAGTGCGAAGGCGTCCTTCCCGGCGATCGTCCCCTCGAGCGCCGCCACGACGGCAGTGGCGGCCTTCGTCGCCACCTCGTGGGCCGTGGTCGATTGGGCGAGCGCCGTCCCGGCGGCCTGGGCTACCCCTGCAGCCTCGTCGGCGGCCACCAGCGCCGTCTTCGCCACCTCGCTCTTTTCACCGAGCGTCTTCTCAGCGGCAGCGAACTTCTCGTTCGACTGCGTCGTCTCGGTGTTGGCGGCCTCGATCGCCTTCTCAGCGGCGGTTACCTGGGCCTTGCCGTATTCGACATCCTGCTTGCGGACGGCCGAATCGACCTCGGCCAACCGGAGCTTTTCGGCGATCCGCACGTCCCCCTTCCACTCGGCGACCAGCGCCCCGTCGGCGACGTTCCAGAGCTTGACGCCCGGCACGGTGCCCACCGTCGCCAACCGCGCGTTATCGGGCTTGAGCGCCATGCCACCAAGCGGCCCGCCATGGGCGAATTGGCGGACGACCGCCCCCCCCTCGATATTCCAAAGGCGCACCGTCCCGTCGGCGCCCCCGGCGAGGAGGTGGCCGGAGAGGGTGGGGGTGTCGGCCAGCGCCGCCACCGGACCGGCCCCGGCGTTCAATTCCTTGATCGGCTTCGGCGCCGCGACGACCGGATCGACCGGCGGCGCGGGGAGAGGAAGGGCAAAGGTGCGGACGATGCCGTCAGCCTCGGCCACGGCCAGTTGCGTCCCGACGGCGGTCACCGCCAGGGCCCGGATGCCGGCCGGCCGCATGAACCGCCCCGTCACGTTCCCATCGGCTGCGGTGGTCGCCACGATGCTGCCGTCGGCGCCGGCTGAGTAGACCGTAGCCCCGTCGGCCGAGAGGGTCAGCGCGGCGACGGCAGCAGTGTGAGCCTTGAACGCCCGACGGAGAGCACCGCTCGAGGCATCGATGAGGATGACGGTGCCGTCGGGTCGGCCGCAGGCGGCACTTCCCGCGGCGGAGGCCATGGCGGTGATCCCAGCCGTGTCCGCCACCTCGGCGAGGCGCGAGGCGCGGGACCGCTCCCACAGCTTGACGGTGCGGAACGAGCCGGAGGCGAGCAGGTCATCGTTGGGGGAAATGGCCAGCGACAGGATCGTGTCACGATGGGCGCTGTCGGCGGCGGCAGGGGCGTCGGCCGTGGCCGGGTCGACGAGCGCCCCGAGGAGGGCGCCGGTGCTGCTGTCGTAGATGCTCAAGCGCCCGCCGCGGGCCGCGGCGGTGACACGGCCATCGTTGCTCATCGCGACAGCAAGGACTCCGCCGCTACCGGCGGGGAGTGGCCGCCAGTTGATCGATTTCTTCGCGATCGCCGGGCCGGCGGCAGCCCCTTCGGTGATCCAGCGCTCGAGGAGTCCGAGTTGTACCGGGCTCATCGCCTTCGCCCCGACCTTGTTTTCCGGCGGAGGCATGAAGTCCTCCTGGAGGTGGGACGAGCGGAGGAAGACGGGGCTCTCCGCCGCCTTGCCGGCGATCACGCCCGGGCCGGAATCGCCCCCCGTCAGGATCCCCTTGAGGGAGTCGAGGATCAGCCCTCCCTCATGGATCTTGGGGTTGTGGCAGGCGGTGCAGTTGGCGGCGAGGGCTGGGAGGATCTCGTCCTGGAAACGGACGGCGTCGGTGCGTTCAGGCGCCGCGATCGGCAGGCCGTCGGCAAGACCGGCCACGGGGCCGAGCAGGGCCGCGACGGGAACCGCCAACAAGCGCGTGACGACGGTGCGGAAACGGTTGATGCTCATCGGAAACCTCTCTCCTCGTTCGACTCTTGCGCGGACCCGAAAGCGGATCCGCACCCTGACGCCTGGGCGCGACTCGCACCCCGCCCCTCGCCGTCGCAGGCCTCACGGCTCACGGCGCCTCAACAACCACCGAGACCTTGCGTTCGGTAACGACATCCCGATCGTAAAACTTGACCTTACCCTTCAAGACCAACTCGTAGCGGCCAGGGGGGGTTTCGCCGGTGGTGACGATCTTGATGACGCCCTGGGCTTGATCCCCCGGCACGGTGACCACCGCAATCGCCAGCCCGGGTACGGGATTCACCGGCGCCGCCTCAAGGACGATGTCGCCACCGAGGCCGTAGCGGCGCTCACAGGGGACGGCGAGATCGACGCTCGCACCCTGCTTGAGCGAGACCGGCTCCGGAAGCGCGCCCAACTCCAGCGGCAGCTCAGCCACCCGGAGCATGATCGAGGGGACGATCACCGGCACGTCGATATCCTTCGGGGCCGCAGCAGCAGCCGTCTCGGCGGCCGCCTTCTCACGGCGCACGCGCTCCTCCTCGGCGACTTTGGCCTTCGCCTCCGCCTCCTTGAGCTGCGCATCAGCCTTGGCCTTCGCCTCGGTTTGTTCGGCCGTCGGTTGCTGGCCGGCGGCCTGGAGGTCGGTGAGCACCTTGTCGGTGGCGGCGAGGGCCGTCTTCGCCCCCTCAACCTGGGCGACACGGTCCTTCACGAGGGCTGCGATCCGTTCATGATCAGCCTTGGCCAGTTCCGCGGCCTGGGGGTTGCGCGCATAGGCCATCTTCGTCGCGCCGCGGAGGAGGATCTGGTAGGTGCCGGCAGGAAGCTTCGGGTCGAGATCGATCTCGGCCGTGGCTGCCGTGGCTGCCTCGGCGAGCTTGATCTCGGGCACTTTGAGCTCGGCCGGCAGGCCCGGTGCCGTGAGGGACACATCCCCTTTGCCACCGGGACGACGGACCAGCGACAGCGGGATCGAGACCTTCCCCCCCCGCGCCGTCTCCCAGACCTTCGTGTCGGTCGGGGCGACGGTGAGCGGCGCGGCGTCGCCGGTTACCGCGAGCGCGACCTCGTGGAGCTCGTGGACGATCCGTGGCACATTCTGGCTGTCGGCGTTGAAGCGGAGCGTTGCCGCGCGCGCCGTGTGAACGACCTCGGCCTCGCCAATCTTCGCCCTGCCGACGACGCGGATCGTTCCCGACCAGGGCTTCATCCCCTCGGCGGCCGAAAGGACGAGCGTGGCCCGGTTGGTACGGGCCGGCGCGATCGCGGGAGCCACGCTGACGCCGGCAGGGAGCCCCTCGGCTTCAACCGTCACGTCGCCGGAAAACCCGTCGGTGCGGAAGACCATGACGTCGATCGTCGTCGCGCCGCCGATGTCGACCACCGGCGGGACGACGTTCGCCTTGTTGGCGTCGGCCCGGTTCTGCTCCGCCAGCAGCGCGAGGACGCGGAAGTCGGGGGCGGGCCTCCGCGCTACGAGCACCCAGGCGTTCTCGGGGGAGGTCCGCGAATCGGCCTTGAGATCGCGCACCAGAATCCGGTAGCTGCCATCGGCCGGCGCCTTGAACTCGATGGTCGGATCGGCCGAGGGGCGGTCGATGGCGCCGCCGACGAACTCGGCCGGGCCATCGTCGACGAAGGCGATCTCCTTCCCCACCGGATTTCCGTCGGGGCCGGTCGTGACGCTCTCGATCGTCAGGCAGGGGTCGGTTTGGAGGCCGAGTCGGTTGGAGACGAGATCGAAGACGAACGTGTCGCCGGCTTTGGCCTCGAACGTGAACCAGTCGCGGTCGCCACGCGGGTAGAAGCGGCCCGCGAGTGTGGCGGGGAAGGAGACGATCTGGGCTGCGGCCGGTCGGTCGTTCGGCTCGGCTTCGATCACCGGGGCCGAGGGTGCCAGGAGCGCCGGGGCGAGTGGCTGCGCAGCGCCGGGAACGTCACCGAAGAGATCGACCAGATCGGCCGTGGCATCGCGAGGGGCGAGCAACCGCCAAGCGTTGCGGGCAACGGCGCCGCGAGCGGGATCGCCGGCACGGACGTCGATTGAGATCTTCTCGAGCCCTGCCGTCCCCTCCTGGGCGGAGAGGGCCGGGAGGGCCGCCGGAGTGCCGCCGGGGAGCCCCGCGCCGTAGACGTCGACCTTCAACGACTCGGCCAGCCGGGCGACCGGCGGGAAGACGAAGTCGATCTGCGGCGCCGTCGACACGCCGAGCCGGTAGTGGTTGTCGTCGCCGCCGGCGGCGTAGAGGTCGTGAATCCGCACGACGTAGCGCCCCTTGGCGGGAGCGGTGAAATCGAGGAATGGATCGTCGGCATGGTGGCGGCGGGCGGTGGCCAGGACGCGGCCGCTGGCATCGAGAACGTCGAGAACCGGGGTCATTCGCGAGTCGATCCGCCGGGCCCAGACCTCGGCGCGGATCCGCTGACCAGCCTCGAGGGGAACGGCGTAATGGTCCGACTTGCCAGCTGTCGCCCGCGCGGTGATCGTCGCGTCGGCGGCCACATCCTGCGCCTTGGAAAGACTGTCGGGCTCGCCGGCCTTCTCGATCTCGGGGGTCGTTCCGACGAGGAACGTGCGCGGGCCGCTCACGCCGTAGCGGCCGACGGCGACGACGTCATACAGGCCGGCCGGCACGTCGGGGGCGATCGTGACAACCATCTTCCGCGGGATGGCGCGCGGCTGCGGGTCGAACTCCGTCGGTGCGGTCATCTCCGGTGTGGCCGTGATGCCGGGGTGGGAGAAGATGAGCTTTTCGAGGTCGTCGAGGTCGGCGCCGAGAAGCGTGACGGTGACCTGCGAACCCTGCTTGCCGCCGGTCGGCTGGAGGGCGGCAAGCGTTGCACGGGGGAAGTCGGCCAGCGCCGGCGGCGCGGCGAGCAGGCCGAAGATCGCCAGGATGGCAGCGGAGATCGTGGCGGCAGGGGAGCGGAGGAATCTCATGATGTGCGTTCCAAGGGGAGGACGGACGCAGGGCATCGCTGGCCGTCCGTGGCTTGGCTGCCGGTCCGCAATCTGGATCGGGAGTTGTCTGCCCCCGATCGGTCCCCCCCCGGGGTCGAACGGTCCCTTCGTGAATGGAATCAGTGGTTGAAGAGGAATTCCTTGGTATTCAGCAGCGACCAGATCACGTCCTCGTAGGCGGCCTGACGGTTGTCGCCGTGCCCCTCGAGGTATTTCTGGACGAGCCCGTTCTCCTCAGTCGATGGCGGCCGGGAGAACGACACCAGGTACAGTTCCGCGACCTTCGCGGCGTCGTCCCGACCTTGATCGGCGACGAGCTTTGCCGCCCGGCCATCCCCCCCGAGCTTGCCGAGGATGTCGGCCGAGTTGATGAGGTGGATGCTCTGCGCGAGATTCGCCTCCGACACGCGCTCGCACTCGCAGGCGCTGTCGCCGTTGGGGCGACCGAAGACGGTGAGGAAGTAATTGCCGAAGTTGGGGTCGGGCAGCTGGATTGACCGGGTGCCGGCGAGCGTGCCGCCGAAGGCGGTCTGTTTGGCCGTCAGCGTGTCGATGGCGTCGAGGGCCACCTCGGCGGGGAGCCGGCGCGGGTAGAAGCGCGAGAAGCTCTGCCGATCCTCGGCGTTGAACTCATTCGGCTCAGCCGAGAGCTGGTAGGTGTTCGAGCGGCAGATCGTCCGCACCAGATGCTTGAGGTCGTAGCCGTGGTGGACAAAGTCGGCGGCAAGGGCGTCGAGGAGGGGGGGATTCGTCGGCGGATTCGTCAGCCGCATGTCGTCCTCTGGCTCGACCAGCCCGCGCGAGAAGAAGTGCTTCCAGTAACGGTTGACGAGCGAGCGGGCGAAGAACGGGTTGTCGCGGGTGGTCATCCAGTCGACGAGCGCCGTCCGCGGATCGACGTCGGCGGCGAGTTCGGCCGGCTTGCCACCGAGGACCGCTGCCTGGTGGGTGGCCTTGGGGCCGGTCGCCTGCGCCGGGCCGCGGTTGTGGAAGATCTGGTCCTCGCCCGGTTGGGCCCCCTTCTTCCGGCCGATCCGCGAAAAGAACGCGGAGAGTTGGTAGTAGTCGGCGGTGCTCCACTTCTCGAACGGATGGTGGTGGCAGCGGGCACACTGGAGCCGCAGCCCGAGAAAGAGCTGCGAGAGATCTTCGACCTGTTGGTTCGTGTCGACCACCTGCCGGTACCAGATCGTGGCTGGGTTGCCGCCGGCCTCGCCCGAGGCGCTGACGATGTCGCGCACGAACTGGTCGTAGGGCTTGTTTTCGGCCAGGCTCGAGCGGATCCACTCGTGGAACGAATAGCTGCCGTGGCGGTGGAGGGTGTCGTCGGTCCGCTTGTTCCGCAGGATCGCCGACCATTTGTTGGCGAAGGTGTCGGCGTAATCGGGGCTGTCGAGGAGCCGGTCGACGAGTTTGTCTCGCTTGTTGGGATCGGAGTCGGCGAGGAAGGCCCGCGTCTCGTCGAGCGTGGGGACGCGGCCGGCGATGTCGATCGTCACGCGTCGCAAGAAGGTGGCGTCGTCGCACCGGCCCGACGGGGGGAGCGACAGCGAGACGAGGTTGTCGAGCACGTGGCCGTCGATGAAGTTCCGCGCGAAGGCGTTGCGGGCCGGCATCAGGTCGATCGGCGACTCCAGCGGCACCGTCGCCCGGAACACCGCCACCTGGCTCTGGTAGCGGACCATGAGGGCGGCGACACCGCTCCGCGGCGGGCCGTTGCCGCGCTCGGCTGCCGAGACGAGGCCGGTCTTGTCGACGCTCGCCAGTTCCGGGGCGTTGACCTCGTACTGGGCCATCGGCGTAACATCCTCGCGCGAGCCGTCGGAAAGGATCGCCATAACCCGGATCTGCTGCGACTGCCCCGGGTGCATGACGCGCACCGTGGGGAAGACCTCGATCCCGACGACGGCCGGAGCCTGCGGGTCGCCCGGTTGGGCTCCTTCGGCAATCCAGCGCGAGATCAGCCGGTAGGAGGGGGAGCCGGTCTCGATCAGTCTGCCGCCGCCATGGGGGACGACCGCTGCAGCCTTGAGGAGAAGGAGGCTCTCGTCGGGGGCGGTGGTGGAGATCCGCCGGCCACGGGCCTCCTTGACGAGATGTTCGTGGTCCTCTGCCGGCTCAAATCCCAGCAGCGAGAGCCGGAAGCCGTTTTGGCCGCCACTCTTTCCGTGGCAGCCGCCGCTATTGCAGCCGAATTTCGTGAACACCGGGACCACCCGGCCGAAGAACTCGACCGGCGGATCGTTGCCAAAACGTGCGACGACCAGCGGCACGCGGGTCTCGGGGAGATCGGTGAGGCCCGGGACAGCGGCGACACTGACGACGATCTCCCCCTGGCCATCGGCCGACGGGATGACGACCCCCTCGGGGGTGACCGTGGCGAGGGTGGCGGGTTCGACCCGGTAGCTCGCCTGCCGGGTGACGTCGCGCTCATGGTCGGCGTCGGCGCCCGCCGGGACGGCGCTGACGACCAGTTGCCGGCGCCCTTCGGTGCCGATGACATGCAGCGGGCCACCCGCCGGTTCGCCGGTGGAAATCTCGATCCGGGTGCCGGCGGTCGGGCCGGCCGCAGCCTCGGCGGCGTGGAGCGTGCCGACCGGCAGTGCGGCAGCCAGAAACGTGGCGAACGCCCGCGTCAACAGGGCGCTCCCAGAGCCCAGTCGGCGGGCACTCAGCAGGCACGTCCGGCAGACGATCGGCAGCACGGGCATATCCATGGTTCTCTCCACGGCGACAAATCCCCTCACAAGATCCTCAATATTATCCCCCAAACCGTCACCAGCCGCAAAGATGACGCGGAAAAGGTCTGCAGGATCGGCTGTAACGTGTTTTTCAATCGGAGGTTGCGTTCTTTCCAGGGGGGGCCGCTAGGTCGGTTGTCGATCGTTCGAAAGGGGGGTGTTGCGGCCGTTTCGATCGCCAGGGGCGATGCCAAGGCAAGGGCTGTGGACTGTCGACAGCTGCCCCGAGACGGTGGCTGGTGGTGGTCGCAGGGGATCCCTCCGGGCCGGCGGCGGTCGACGCTGAATCCCCCTGTCCGTCCTCCGGTTGAGCTTCTAACTTCTACGTCACACGGTCGACCAGCCGCCGACCAGCCTGCCGAGACCTCCCCGCCCATTGAGCCCATGACTTCCTACAACCCCACCCACCTCCGTCAGCTCGAGGCCGAGAGCATTCACATCATCCGCGAGGTGGCCGCCGAGTTTGAAAACCCGGTCATGCTCTACTCGATCGGCAAGGACTCGGCCGTCATGGTACGCCTCGCGGAGAAGGCCTTCTTCCCGGCCAAGCCCCCATTCCCGCTCATGCACGTCGACACGACGTGGAAGTTCCGCGACATGTACAAGCTCCGCGACGAGTACGTCGCCAAGGAGCTCGGCTTCAAGCTCATTGTCCATGTCAACGAGGAGGGAAGGGCCCAGGGGATCAACCCGATCACGCACGGTAGCAAGGTCCATACCGACGTCATGAAGACGCAGGGCCTGCGGCAGGCCCTCGACAAATACCGCTTCGATGCCGCCTTCGGAGGAGCCCGCCGCGACGAGGAGAAGTCGCGGGCCAAGGAGCGGGTGTTTTCCTTCCGGGACGAACACCACCGCTGGGATCCGAAGAACCAGCGGCCCGAGCTCTGGAACCTCTACAACACCAAGGTCAAGAAAGGGGAGAGCATCCGCGTCTTCCCGATCTCCAATTGGACCGAGCTCGACGTCTGGCAGTACATCCATCTTGAGAAAATCCCGATCGTGCCCCTCTACTTCGCCGCCGAGCGGCCGATCGTGTGGCGCGATGGGGTGATGATCATGGTGGACGACGACCGGTTCCCGCTCAAGCCCGGCGAGACCCCCGAGATGCGCCGCGTCCGCTTCCGCACCCTCGGCTGCTATCCCCTCTCCGGCGCCGTCGACTCCAATGCCACGACCCTCCCCGAGATCATTCAGGAGATGCTCCTGACGACGTTCTCGGAGCGGCAGGGGCGGCTCATCGATTCCGACGAGGCCGGTTCGATGGAGAAGAAGAAAAGAGAAGGGTACTTCTAGTGTCTCGCGGGAAAGGCCATCCATGGCCCGTTCCCGCTCGGGTCGGCCGCAGGGAACGCCGAGGGTTCTCTGGGCCGACAGGCATCGCATCCGGCGATGCGGGCGTCGCATCGGCAACACTTCCGCAGGTTCACGCATGTCCCATCAATCCGCGCTCATCGCCCACGACATCGACGAATACCTCGCCCAGCACGAGCGCAAGGAGCTGCTGCGGTTTATCACCTGCGGGAGCGTCGACGACGGCAAGAGCACGCTCATCGGCCGGCTGTTTTACGAATCGAAGATGATCTACGAGGACCAGCTGGCGGCGATCACCAAGGATTCCTCGCGCTACGGCACGACCGGCGGCGAGGTCGATCTGGCGCTGTTCACCGACGGCCTCGAGGACGAGCGGCAGCAGGGAATCACGATCGACGTCGCCTACCGCTACTTCTCCACCGACAAGCGCAAGTTCATCATCGCCGACACCCCCGGGCACGAGCAGTACACCCGCAACATGGCGACGGGGGCCTCGACGGCCGATCTGGCCATCATCCTCGTCGACGCCCGTCACGGCGTCCTCACGCAGACGCGCCGCCACAGCTTCATCGTCTCGCTCCTGGGGATCCGGCATGTCATCGTCGCCGTCAACAAGATGGACATCGTCGGCTACGACCAGGCAGTCTTCGAGGAGATCCGCGCTGACTACGCTGCCTTCGCTGCGCGGCTGGAGCTCCCCGACCTCCACTTCCTGCCGATCTCGGCGCTCAAAGGCGACAACGTTGTCACCAACAGCCCGAACATGCCCTGGTACACCGGCTCCCCGCTGATGACGCTCTTGGAGACGGTCTACATCGGCTCCGATCGCAATCTCGAGGACTTCCGCTTCCCGGTCCAACTCGTCCTCCGGCCGAATCTCGATTTCCGCGGCTTCTGCGGCACGATCGCCTCCGGCATCATCCGCACCGGCGACGAGGTGATGAGCCTCCCCTCCCGAAAGAAGAGCCGCGTGAAGCAGATCGTCACCTTCGACGGCGAACGGGAAGAGGCCTTCGCGCCGCAGAGCGTGACGCTCACCCTCGAGGACGAGATCGATTCCAGCCGCGGCGACATGCTCGTTCGCCCCGGCAATCAGCCGAAGGTCGACAACCGCTTCGAGGCGATGATCGTGTGGATGGCCGAGGAGAAGCTCCTCCCCGGGAAGCCCTATGTCTTCAAGCAGACGTCGAAGGTCACCAGCGGTGCCGTGAGCACGCTCCGCTACCGCGTCGACGTGAACACGCTCCACCGCCAGGACGCGCCGGCTCTTTCCCTCAACGAGATCGGGCGCTGTGCGATCACGCTCACCGAGCCGATCTGCCACGACGCCTACCGGCGCAACCGTGGCACCGGCGCCTTCATCATCATCGACCGACTCACCAACGCCACCGTCGGTGCCGGGATGATTCTCGACCGCGAGCCCGAAGAGGGGCGGAGCACCGCCCACTGGGACGACGCGGCCGCGGAGCATCTCCACGGGGCGGCCAGCGCCGTGACGGCAGCGGAGCGCGAGGCGCGCTTCGGCCAGAAGCCCGTCACGCTCCTCCTCACGGGGCTCACCGGCTCCGGCAAGAGCACGCTCGCGGCGGCGCTCGAGCGGCGGCTATTCGAAGCGGGGCGGGCGGTGACCGTCCTCGACGGGCAGTCGCTGCGGCTGGGGATCAGCCGTGATCTCGGCTTCTCGGCGGGCGAGCGGAGTGAGAATCTGCGGCGCGGCGCGGAGATCGCCCGGCTGTTCAACGACGCCGGTCTGCTGTGCATCGCGGCCTTCTTGGCCCCGGAGGAATCGGTGCGGCAGAAGGCGGTGGAGCGGATCGGCCGCGACCGGGCGCTGGTCGTCCATCTCGTCTGCCCGCTCGAGGTCTGCCGGCAGCGCGACACCGAAGGGCATTATTCCCTGGCCGATGCCGGGGAGATGAAGCACTTCCCCGGCGTGAGTGCGCCGTACGAGGTGCCTGAGAATCCCGATCTCGTCCTCCCGACCGACCAGTGGTCGGTGACCAAGTGCGTCGATGCGCTGCTCAAGCTGCTCGGGGACCGCGGCGCGATCTGAAGCGGGGGACGTTGTGGTCGATGATCCGGCAGTCCGGCAACGACAGGACCGAGTTCGAGTCGTGACCGGTTCTCCCCTTCCGCCTTGCGCTCAATCGACGAACAGTTCCGCCGGCTCGAGGGTCGCCTCCGGGCAGGCTAGGGGGAAGAGCGGCCGGCCGGCGCGGTGGGTGGTGCGGGTGTCGTAGCGGCCCGCCACCGGATCGCGGAATACGATTACCGCCCGGGCGGCGAGATCGACCACCCAGTAATCGGCGATCCCGGCTGCGGCGTAAAGAGCCGCCTTCGTGCTCGTGTCGTGGTCGAGGCTCGTGTCGGCGACCTCGACGACGAGCATCACCTCCTCCGGGAGTGGGCGGCGATCGATGTAACGCCGCAGCGTCACCCAGGCGAGATCGGGCTGCGGGGCACTTTCCGAGGCGGGGATCGCGATCGGGTTCTGGACGCGCACGAGGATTCGGGAGAAATCGACCTGCATCATGCTCCAGCGGACGAGCCAGTCGACGGCGTCGGCATGCCGGTCTCCGATCGGCGACATCATCTGCAGCCCTCCTTCGATGAGCTCGAGCGGGTGCTCCTGTCGCGGCTCGAACACCCCGGCGGAGATCATCCGGTCATACATCGCCAGCGTGACGCCACCACGGGGCGGGAGTGCGGGCAGCGCGGCTCGGGAGTCGGCGGTGGCAGGGACGATCGTGCTCATGATGAGTCCGATTATAACCCCGCCAACCAGCGCGTCCGATGGGGGAATGATTCGCCCGGCGGGCCTCATCCCTGACCGTTCTCGGAGGCAGTGAATGACGTGATCCGCCGCCGGATGCGGCGGCCGTCGACCCAGGAAACCCGTGGCTTTTCCTGCGGGCGACCAAGGGAAAAAAGGTCATGGAGGACTTTTTCCATGGGTCGCTACGACGCGCTGAGGATCTCGCGGAGGCGGACGGCGGCGAGCCGGCTGATCGTGAGACATCTTCGCGCCCGGCAAACCGATCAGGGGCAGACAGGGCCGAGAAGGAACCCCTACAAAGAGGGATCTTTCGGGGCGGCAGAAGCACCGGATCGAACCGGTGGGCAGGACCCGTGGCGAGAAGGGAACGGCCGGCGGTGGGGCCGGCGCTCCAGGGGGATCTCAGATCCGAATCCCGAGGGTGAAGACCGCGACCAAGAGGGTCAGCGAGAGGGTGAGGAGAACCAGATCAATCGTCGGGATGCCGTGGCCGCCGAGGGGGTTGGAGACCATTTTCTCGGGACGTATGGCATCTTGACTACTCAGAGAGGCAAGTTTTAGAGGAGGGTTGAGCATCGTCGACACCAGAGTTTGGGGGATCGATCGACGGCGATTCGATCGCCGTGACGCGTGGGGCCCAAACTACAATTTCTGAATCGATGTGCAACGCTCCGGAGACGGCGCGAAACCTTACACGGCCGCGATAAAAAGTTTTCCCTTCTGGGCAACGGGCAAAACCGCTCTCTTTCGAAACCTACAGTCCCTTTAGAGCCGAAGGCTTTCCTGCTTTTAAGTTCCCGGGGGGGTTTCGGATCCCCTCTTCCAGGGAGGCTATGAGGGGGTGACCATCGGCTCCCAGGCTGTTCGACTGGGGACACACAGCCACTTGGCCCGGGAAACCCTCATTTGAGGCTGGTTGCTGGCCGCTTTTCGGTGGCCCCGGGACTGTCGGGCGAGGCCGGTTTGGCGGCGGTTTCACAGGGTTTCCGCCGGCAACAGGCACAGCGTTCCTCGACCTTCCACTCCACCGCCGGCACTTTCCGCTTCGTCTCCTTCCGCACCGGCACAACGCGCGTCTTCACTTCCCCGCAGGTCGGCTTCCAGAGCTCGTGCGTCCAGCAGCCGCAATCGTCCTTTTTGCAGGCCTTGCCGCACCAAACGCTCGGCCCGGGAATGCAGAAGTCCTCGCATTTGGAGTCCCAACAGACCTTTTTGATTTCCTTCTCGATCATCTTCGCGACGCATACCTTCCGCACGCCCTCGCAGCTCCCGCACTGGTCGCAGCGGCCATCGGGGGGCGGAGCTTCCTTCTTCTTGGCGTCCGCCTTGGGATCTTTCGGTTTGGAGTCGTCGCCCTTCCCGCTCCCCGGCGGATCGGGGGCTCTGCCGGGGCGACCCTCCGGCTTGGGCACCTCGGCTTGGCTGTCCGGAACGGGCTTCGTCGCTGTTTGTGGCTTCGCCGCCTGGGCTTCGTCGGGCAGAACGAGCTTCTGTGGCTCCGGTTTGGCCCGCGGCCGTGGCAGGGAATCGGGGTCGGCCGCGGCGGCGGTGGAGATGAGCACGAGAACGGAGGCGATCCGGATCGTGGCCCGGCCGCGGAGGGTCATAAGGGGGAATTGTGGCATGGCATTTTCGCGGTGTGGCGTTTTCCCGGTCGGCCCAAGCGGATGCAGGCCATGGATGGCTGCATCCGCGTGAAACTAGAACTCGATCT